>NZ_JAJDNQ010000103.1 GCF_022340605.1 Thiohalocapsa sp. | reverse complement strand
CGCGATGGAACCGCTGAACACCTTCGCCTGCTACGACGTCATGAAGAACCTGCAGATCGAGAACGCAGTTCGGTGCGGCGACGGCGGGGGATGTCTCACGGCCATCACAGGTGAGCGCTGCTGCGGCAGTTGCGGGAGAATCTCGGCACTTGCAGACATGAGAAGGCCCGCCACGGTAGCCGCCGTGCGGGCCGATGGCCGGTGCAGCTTCGTTACGCTTGTGCGCACACCGGCGCGGAGTATGTTCTCGAACAGGCTTGGCTGCAGGCAAGCCTGCCGCGCTGCCCACTGCATCCGCAGGGCGGCTGCGGCTTTGCCCGCCACGGCACCTATTCGCGCGTCTCCCCGCCCGGCACCTTGGTGGCACGTTGGTATTGCCCGACGGGCCGGCGTACGTTCAGCCTGCTGCCGGACTGTCTGGCGGCACGGCTGACGGGCACTTTGGCGGAGGTGGAAGCGGTGGTGCGCGCGGCCGAGCAGGCACCGAGCCTGGAGGCGGCTTGCGCGGCGTTGCGCTTGGACATCGAGTTGCCGGGGGCGCTGCGCTGGGTGGGGCGTCGTGTGCGTGCGGTGCACGCTTCGCTGCACCTGTTGCGGGGTTTGCTGCCGGAGCGCTGCGGTGGCTGCGCGGCGACGCTGGCGGCGTTCGGCGAGCGCCTCGGTGTCGCCGAGGTGCTGGTGGCGTTGCGCGGGATTGCCGAGCCATGGCTGCGGGATCTGCCGAAACCGCTCGGATTCCGGCCCCGGCGCGAGTCGGGGGGCGGGCGCCGCGGCGCCCGCCAACACTGGGTGGGGGCGGACCCGCCGGGAGCGCCGGCGTAGGGTCGCGCGGGCAGGCAGTGGGCCTGCGCCACGCGGAGACCCCGCCGATGACCGACACCGATGATGATCGCCGCCAGCAGATTGCCCTGTTTCGCTACGGGGTGATCGCCGAGCTCGTGCAGTGGCCCGAAGGCGGCAAGGGGCTGTATGCGCGCATCGAGGAGAAAGCCGCGCGGGACTACACCATCCCCGCCAGCACGCGCACGCGCATCGCCGCGGAGACCATCCGCCATTGGCTGAAGGCGTACCGCAAGGGCGGCTTCGAGGCCTTGTTGCCGAAGCCGCGCGCCGATCGCGGGCGGGTGCGCCGGCTGCCGGCGGCGGTGGCCGAGGCGCTGCTGGCGACCAAGGAGGCGAACCCGGCACTGTCCGTGCAGTTGGTGATCCGCGAAGCACGCGCCCGGCCCGAGGTGCCCGCGGATCTGCCGCTGCCGCCGGCGACCGTGCACCGGCTGCTGGCGCGCCACGGGCTGATGGAGAAGCGCACGGGCGAGGCCGGCGACAGCGACCGGCGGCGCTTCGCCTTCGCCGGTGCCGGCGAGCTGTGGATGAGCGATGTCATGCATGGCCCTGCGGTCGTTGTCGGCGAGCGGGTCAAGCGCAAGACCTACCTGCTCGCCTTCCTCGACGATGCCACGCGCGTGATCCCGCACGCGGCCTTTGCGCTGTCGGAGAATACGCAGACCTTTTTGCCGGTGCTCAAGCTGGCGATCGAGAAGCGCGGCCTGCCGCAGCGCCTCTACGTCGACAACGGCGCCAACTACCGCTCCCGTCACCTGGCACTGGTCTGCGCCAAGCTCGGCGTCGCGCTGATCCACGCCCGGCCCTATCGCCCGCAGGGCAAGGGCAAGATCGAGCGCTGGTTCCAGAGCGTGCGCGGGCAGCTGCTCACGCGCCTGAGCGCGGCGGACACCGCCAGCCTGGAGGCACTGAACCGCCGCCTGGGCGCCTGGATCGAGGGCGAGTATCACCACACGCCCCATCGCGGCCTGGACGGGGTGACGCCACTGGAACAGTGGGCGCGCACCGCCGCGACGGTGCGCTTCCCGGAGCCGGGCCTGGACTTGGTGGACCTGTTCCTGTTCGAGGCCGAGCGCAAGGTCCAAAAAGACCGCACCGTCAGCCTCAACGGCGTCGTCTACGAGGTCGATGCCGCCTTGGTCGGGGAGAAGGTCACGCTGCGCTTCGATCCCGGCGCGCCGCCCGAGCGCCCCATCCAGGTCTGCCATCACGGCAAGCCGATCGAGTCGGCCCGACCGGTGCAGACCTATGCCAACTGTTTCGTCAAACGCGACCGGCCCTCCCGGACCTTGCAGGCCGACGCCCCGGCGCCGCAGCCGCCGGCCTCGGCACTGCGCCTGCGCGAGCTGCCGGATGCCGATGACGCGGAGGAGCGCTGATGTACCGCAAGCACTTCGCGCTCACTGCCTTCCCCTTCGATCTGACCCCCGAGCCGGATGCCCTGTTCGCCTCCGCCTCCCTCGGCGAGGCCGAGGCACGGCTCAAGCACCTCTTGGAGCTGCGCGGCATCGGCCTGGTCACCGGTGAGGCCGGCTCCGGCAAGACCACCGTCTGCCGCAAGGTGGCAGCCGCCCTGCATCCGGGGCTGTATCGGGTGTTCTACGTGCCGCTGTCCACCGGCAATGTCATGGATATGTACAAATCCATCGGCTGGGAGCTGGGCCTGCCGACCGAGCGCAATCGTGCGTCTGCCTTCCGCGTCATCCGCGCGGAGGTCACGCGCCTGACCCTCGAGGCGAAGCAGCGCCCGGTGCTGATCGTCGACGAGGCCCACCACCTGCGCAACGAGGTGCTGGAGGACCTGCGCCTGCTCACCAACTACCGGATGGATGCCGAGAACCGCCTCTGCCTGCTGCTGGTCGGGCTGACAGAGTTGCGTCGACGCTTGAGCATGGCCGTGCACGAGTCCCTGGCCCAGCGCATCGTCGTGCGCCATCACCTGACCGGGCTCACACGCGAGGAGCTGCCCGAGTACCTCGCCCATCGCCTGCGCCTGGCCGGCTGCGAGCTGGCGCTGTTCGAGCCGCCCGCCATCGAAGCGCTGTTCCAGGCCACGCAAGGCATGCCGCGCAAGGTCAACCGCCTGGCGCACTATGCGCTGACCAGCGCCACCCTCGACAAGGCCCGCATCGTCACCACCGAGCATGTCCAAACCGCCCGCGAGGAGATCGCCCCATGAGTACACAGACTGACCGTCCCGAGGTCTCCCTGCCCGCGCACTGGACTGCGCAGCAGGCCATGGCCGTCCATGACGCCCTCGATGCCGTGCTGGCGGCGCTGTGGACGCAGTACGAGACCGCGCTGTCCGAGCAGTTCGAGCAGTTCGAGCAGTTCGAGCAGTTCGACTACGATGCACCGGACCCGGCAGCACCGGCAGCACCGGCAGCACCGACTCAACCCGAGCCGTTCGACGACGAACTGCCCTTCTAGCCACTGCTTCTGCCCGATCACGGCGGGCTGCTCGGCCCGCCGCAACTGCCCGCCGCGCGCAAGCCCCATCTGGCCACGCACCCGCTCGCGGGCGCGTCGCCAACCCGCATTCCTCCACCTGCCCGAGCTTCTTCACCGGTTGGCCAATTCGGCGAATCGCCGCCTATCCGGCCTAAACCAATTCGAGAAATCGGCGGGGAGATAATCCGCGGTACAACAGCTGCCATGGGAGGAGCTCGTGCTGGGCGCCTGCGGCGGTTGGACCGTCGCCCACGCGAGTGAT
>NZ_JAJDNQ010000093.1 GCF_022340605.1 Thiohalocapsa sp. | reverse complement strand
CTCCACTCCGTGATCATGAGTCCTCCGATGCGCAGGATGATCGCCGAGTGATTCTTCTGGACGCCGTAACCCGGCTTCAGCACGGCATAGGTGTCGCCCGAGCCGGACAACATTTCCCGGGCCTCGATCCGCGCAACCGGTCCGAGCGCCACCCAGGCATCGGCAATGGCACCGGCGTTGAGGTAGCGGGACCAGAAAGCCTTTCGTGCACTCCAGTGCCTGCGTGCGGTCGCGTCGCTCTGCGCCGCATATTCCAGCAGCCGGAAGAAGTCCTCCAGCGTTTCGGTGACCAGCCAACCGAGCATGACCTGTCGTGCTCGGGGATCGACACCGTCCCAGCGCTGCCTGCCGGTGAGCCGCGGATCACCGAGCAGGTCCAGCAGAAAGGCCTTGATCGGTTCCGCGACGGCACGCCCGGGGTTGCCATCGGCGAATGGCAGCAGCAAGCCGTCAACCAGGGTGGCCCGTTCCGTTTTGAAGCGAAGCGAACGCGGGTCGTCGGCCGCCCGTGACAGGCTGAGCAAGCGCTCGACGGTGGCCGGCGCCGCGCTCCCGCGCCCAAGCGCCTGGCTTACAGCCGCGACAAACTCCCGATAGGCCTGCCGGACCAGACCGCCTGTTGCCAGCAGACCACGCAGACAACAATCGCCCAATACCGTGTCGGGTGCCTCATCGGCGCTGCCCAGTCGAGCCGCGAGCCGGCGGGGCGCATCCGCTGCCAGCAACCCGCACGCATCGCCGCATTCCTGCCAGCGCGCGATGCGTGGACTGCTGACCCGTGGCAGCAGAACCGACAGGATGACTTCGCGAAGCTGATCGAACCCCGGCAGCGCTTGCGGGTAGACGTAAAGGAAGCAGGACACCAGCGCGGCGACCGCGGATGCCTGCCCGCGGCTGTACAACTCCCGCAGGTAGCTCGACAGGAAGTCATCTCGGGCCGCGAGCGGGGTTGCGTCTGGCTCATCCCCGAAAGGCTCGAATATCGCCCAGGGGGCCTGTCTCAGCTCGGCCGACGAAAGCCGGTCCATACCCTTGCCGCCAGCCGCCGCAATGCGCTCCAAGCGCACGTAGGTCGCGCGCAGCCGATCAATCTGCGGAGGCCTTGGCACTTGGGAGCCGATCATCTCCTTGAGATCCTGCTCCGCTCGCTGGCAGTGGACCGGGGCGGCTGGTGGTCGGATAACGGCTTTGCGTCCATTCTGATACTGCCGTAAAACCGCACGTAGGCCCGCCATATCAGCGCAAACCCCGCTGTCGAAGCGCGCGAACCGGAGCCGGCTCCTGCGTGGCGGGCGGTGGTGTCATGATGAATCGAAGGTCGATGCGGCGGTTCCGCGGCTCATTCGTGGGTTTTTGGTGCGCAATCACCGGTCGGCCCGCGCCGTAACCGCTGACGCTGAACAGAGGCTGCCCCAGCTTGTTGCGCAATTCCGGCAGCCCCGGCTCACGGCCGGCGAGCAGGCGATAGGTGTACATCGCCCGCTGTGCCGACAAATCCCAGTTGTCGCGGAAGTGGCCGCCCTGGAGAGGCACATTGTCCGTATGCCCCTCGATGAACACGGCTTCGAGCTTGCCGAGCGTCAGCGTCGCGCAGCCGTCGCCGCCGTTTGCCGCATAGCAGGGCAGCACCTCCATCAGAACCGCACCGATCTGGGCCAGCTTGCGTCGTTCCTGTTTGCGCAGCTCGGCCCGCGACGACTCGAAGGAGATGGCGCTTTCGCTCAGCCGCAGCACGCCGTTGTCGTGGTCGATCTCGACCCGGATGCCGCGTGCTTCCAGGCGCTCGCGGATATCGTCCAACATCTGCGTGCGGAGGCGGCGGGCATTGGTCAGATCGTCCCGCACCGACTCCAGCCGTTCCTTTTCCGTCTCGGCGGCGTCACGCTCTGTTTCCGCGCGCTCCTTTTCCAAGATCGCCTGCTCCTTTTTCTGGACCGCGTCTTCCTGCGCCGCACGCTGCTCGTCGGTGGCGATGCGGAAGTTGATGACGAAGGCGACGAGCGTGATCAGGAAGACGAACAAGAGCCCCGCCATCATGTCGCTGACGGAGATCAGATAACCGGCGCCATCGTCATCCCCGATGTCCGCGGGGTGACGTCGCATCATGATCGCTTCACCCGGCCGATGACCTCGGCCAATTCTTCGATGCGCTCGCCGAGCTCCTGATTGGCACCTCCCAGCTGACGGCCAATCTCCGCCGTGTGCTTATCGAGCTGTCCGAGCAGATCATTGACCTGCGTCGTATACGCCTGAACACCGTCGGAAAGCTGCGCGAAAGCCTTGCCCAGCGCCTCGTCGATGCCCTCGAAGCGCTCCTGGTAGTCTTGCCAAGACTGCTGTGTTTGGGTGTTGCTGGCCTGGAGCTGTTTGGTCGCTCCGACAACGGTCTCGGTCGCGGTCTGCAAACTCTCGACCTGTGCTGCAACCTTGTCGCCCGTGCTTCTGAACGTGCTCGCCGCCGTCTGAATCGGGTCGCTCAAGCCCCGCATTTCGCGGGCCGCCGCATCCAGGCCCACCACCAACTGCGCGACCTTATCCGCGGCCTGCTCATTGCTGGCGGTAATGTCCCGCATCTTGGCCAACGTCTGGTCGAGCCCCTGCACCGCATCGCCGAACGTCTTGCTCAGCTCCTTGAGCCGCAGCGTGTTGTCGGCGCCGGCCTGCTTCTGCTGCTCCGTCAGCTTCTGGAGCATGGCGTCCACGTTTCTGGATATCTTGTCCACGGACGCACTGACCGCGTCCTGGAACGTCGCGGTCCCCTGATTGAACAGCGCCGACAGCTTCTCGGCGGACTGCCGTGTCGCCTCCTGGGTCTCGCGGTGATGCTTTTCGGCATCTTCGGTCTGGGTCCGAAGGCTGACGTTTAGAGACTTCAGCGTCTCCGCAAGCGAGTCCATCTCTGTCCCTGCCGCGCCCTTGAGCTGCCCGGTAAACGTCGTCAGCAACTGCTCCAACACCGTCTCGTCCGTCTTCCGCCGGTCCTCGCGGAGTGCATCGATGCCGTCCACCAGCTTACCGAGGGCAGGTGCAATGGAGTCCGTCACATGCGCCTGAAGTCGCTGATCGAATGCCTCGGCGACTTGAAACGCAAGCTGGTTCGTGAACCCTTCCAGCACTTGTGTCTGCTGGCGGGCTTGCGCGAGTTGATCCTGCGCAAGCCCCTCCGGCGTGATGCGTCGGAGCCGCTGCTCCAGAGCCGCGATCCAGTGGCCGAGCAACGCATCGAAACGATGCACGCCGTGCTTCTCGCCGATGGAGAAGGCAATCGACGAGATCAAACCGACGATCGAGGTGATGAATGCCAGCGATGCGCCGTTGAGCAGGGTCTGCATGGCCTGCTTGGCTTTGTCTATGTCGTCCGATGCAAGGCCGCCACTCGCCAGATAGATGCCCGCGACAAGTCCGAAGAATGTCCCCAGGATACCGGCCCCCGTCAGCAGGTTCGGAACGGCGTTATAGAGCCGCAAGTTGAGCTTCCGGCCCAACAGCGCGTCCCGATGGAAGTGATAATCGGGAGGCTGCACCATGCGGATGGTTTGAAGCTTGTCGTCCGGCTCGGGGTAGAGCAGCGACTGGCGAAACTGTCGCCAGTTGTCACGGAGCAGCGCGTTCTCGCTGATGCGATCATTAAAATCATCGAAGTCGGCGACGAAGCCGTTCCCGGCAGCGTAGCGCTCGATTTCGTCGCATGCCGCACTGAGATCGCGGATCAGGGGTCTGATGCGCAGTGTAAAGCTAAGCCATTGCCAGAGCGCCCCGATCAAAATCACGGCGCATATCGTCAAAATCCCGGCAAACGATGTAACAAACTCCGCAAAGGCTTGGATAGAGCCTGCGAATCCCCCGAGCCATTGCATAAACTCTTCTTCCCCAGCGTATGGTGCGCCGCGCCCCTCAAGTCAGCGGTACAGCCGTGCCGCCCGCTTCGCCCGCGTGATACCGACGTGAACCAGCTTGCGCAGGGTCTCATCCAGCATCCCGGTAGGCGTCATCGGGCTCTTTCAAGCCTTTTGCGCTCAGTTGCAGGCGGTAGTTCTCGAAGATCTCCCACAGGGCATCGCGCTTCTTGCGGAAGAGCAGGACACCGCGTCTGCGCCGAGGGGCTTCACGATGCTCGTCGCGGGTCGCAAGCCCTCGGGCCAGCACCACTTGTTCGAATTGTTCACAGACGAATTCCCGCGAGACCCCCGGCGACGGATCGAAGTCTACCCCTGTCAGCCGGCGGGCAGCTCCCGGATGTCTTCCCAGCTGAGCAGGGTGTCCTGCTCCTCGCGGTCCGGGGTCTTCAGGCCTTCGACGTCCTGACACCGCGTGCCCGGCGTCGAGCCGGGCACGCGGTGAGCCGGCTGAAAGCCGGCGCTCGCAGCAGGCCGCGCAGGTGGCGAGCCGCCGAGTGCGGCACAATTCGTGGGGGTGGCACAATCTTGGTACAGCGAAGCGGTGACGATCACGGCGCTTACGTGCGATTCGATCTCCGCGAGTGTAGAAATAGCCTATGCCAATTAGTATTTTAGCGCGCAAACCGGCGCCCCGACCGGACAGGCGATTGGCGGTCGCCCCCATGATGGACTGGACGGACCGCCACTACCGCTATTTCGCGCGGCTCCTGAGCCGGCACACCCTGCTGTACTCGGAGATGGTCACCACCGGTGCGCTTATCCACGGCGACACCGCGCGCTTCCTGCGCCACGACCCCGCCGAGCACCCGCTGGCGCTTCAGCTCGGCGGCGCCAACCCGGTGGACATGGCCCGTTGCGCCCGCCTCGGCGCCGACGCCGGCTTCTGCGAGATCAACATCAACGTCGGCTGCCCGTCCGACCGCGTGCAGAACGGACGCTTCGGTGCCTGCCTGATGGCGGAGCCTGGCACGGTCGCCGACTGCGTCGCGGCCATGAAGGCGGCCGTGGACGTACCCGTCACGGTCAAGACCCGCATCGGCATCGACCACCGCGACAGCTACGAGGAGCTGACCGCCTTCACCCGCGCCGTCATGGACGCCGGCTGCGATGCGCTGATCGTCCACGCCCGCAAGGCCTGGCTCCAGGGTCTGAGCCCGCGCGAGAACCGCGACGTGCCGCCGCTGCGCTACGACGTCGTGCTGCGCCTGAAGCAAGATTTCCCCGCGCTGCCCATCAGCATCAACGGCGGTATCACGAGCCTGGAACAGGCCGCCAACTTCCTCGGCCGCCTCGACGGCGCCATGATCGGCCGCGCCGCCTACCAGACCCCATGGCTGCTGGCCGACGCCGACCGCGTCATCTTCCACGACCCGGCCCCGCCGCCGACACCGCACGAGGTCCTCGACGCAATGGTGCCCTACGTCGAGCGCCAGCTCGCCGACGGCGTGCCGCTGAACAGCATCACCCGCCACATCCTCGGCCTCTTCCACGCCCGCCCCGGCGCCCGGCGCTGGCGCCAGGTGCTGAGCGAGCAGGCGCACTGTCCTGGCGCCGGCATCGACGTGCTGCGGGCGGCGGCGGCGCAGGTGCGCTGAGCCTTTGTTGCCATGAACCGCGCCGAGCGCATCTACCGCATCGACGCGCTGCTGAAGGAAAGGCCGCGCTCGCTGGAACAGCTCAAGGCGGCGCTGGAGGCATCCAGGGCCACGGTGGTGCGCGACCTGACCTACATGAAGGAGCTCATGCAGGCGCCCATCGCGTACGACCGGGCCACAAACGGCTACCGCTATGCGCCGGACGCGCCGCGCTTCGAGCTGCCGGGGTTCTGGCTGAACGAGAGCGAGCTGTACGCGCTGCTGGCTAGCGGGCAGATGCTGGATCAGATGCAGCCCGGCTTGCTGGCGCCCTACATCGGCCCACTGCGGGGGCGGATTCGGGGTCTGTTGTCGCAGAGCGGGCACAGCGCGGCGGCCGTGGCGGACAGCATCCTGCTTCAGCCCATGGCCACGCGCACGACGCACCCGGAGCGCTTCGGCACCATCGCCGGGGCGCTGCTGGAGCACCGCCCACTGCTGATTCAATACCGCAGCCGCTCGCGCGATGAGACCACCGAGCGCGCGGTGCACCCGCAGCGGCTGATCCGCTACCGCGACAACTGGTACCTCGCTGCCCACTGCGAACGGGCGGCGAGCTTACGAATCTTCTCGCTGGACCGCATCGGTAAGGTCGTGTTGCGCCCGGCGCCGGCGCTGCGCACGGAGCCGAAGGTGCTGGACCGCTTTCTGGGCGGCAGCTTCGGCATCTTCTCCGGCAGCGCCGCCGCCTGGGCGGTGCTGCGCTTCAACGCCGAGGCGTCGCGCTGGGTGGCCGACGAGGCCTGGCACCCGGATCAGATCGGCCAGTGGCAGGGCGAGCGCTACGAGCTGCAGGTGCCCTACTCCGACCCCCGCGAGCTGCTGCGGGACATTCTGAAGTTCGGCCCGGATGTGGAGGTGCTGGCGCCCGCCGAGCTGCGCGCGCTGGTGGCGGAACGGCTGCGCGCCGGTGCGGCGCTGTACGCGGACGACTCGCCCCTGCCGTAAGCACCGGGCGCCGTGTGCGCTGCGCATCGCCGGACGAGACGATTTGAAAGATACGTTTTTCGGGCGATTTTCGGCAAAAAGCGCGGTTCTCCCCGGTATTTTTCTTACTGCGGGCGCAACACGGCCATGCATTTTAGATTCCATGCCAAACACAGGAGCCGCCATTCGTTGCGCACGTTGTCCAAACCGCGGGTGAGGAACTGACAAAACCCCATCGCGGATTTGATAATCCCGAAGACCGGCTCGACGGTTTGTTTACGCAGCGCGTAGACCGCGCGCCCGGCGCGGCTGTGGGGTCGGTTGGCCATGCGCTCGACCGGGCGCGCGTCGGGCTTCGGTGCGGGCGGCTCGGCGAAGAGCAATGGGGTCACACGCAATGGGGTCACCATTTAGCTGACCCCGCTCAATAGGCGGCCAAAGAACCTCGCGGCTGCGCACGATGATCTAGGTCAATAGTCCACGAAGCGCTGCGTTGAGCCGGTGACGCGCCGTCAGTTCTCTGTGTGGTGGTTGCGGAGCCGATCCGCACCAGTCACCCTTCAGGTTCTAGGCACTGGGGCTGCTCCCCGCAGCGGGGTCAGGTCTTGCAATCACGCACTATACTGGAATGCAAGACCTGACCCCCCCCGGCGCAGGGCGCACGTACCCCGGGACGACGCCGCCCGCGCCGAGGCCGAGCGCCAGGAGGCGCTGGCACGCATGGGCAACGCCGTGGAGCGCTACCTGCGCACCTACACCGCCGCCCGCCTGCTGCGCCGGGCCATCGAGCGCTACCGCGAGGAGCGCCAGGGACCGATGCTCGGGCGCGCCGGCAAGATCTTCGCCGAGCTGACCCTAAGCTCCTTCGCCCGGCTCGTCGTGGACTACGACCGGGACCCGCCGGTGCTGCAAGGCCAGCGCCCGGACGGCGAGCGCGTCGCCATCGACGGCATGAGTGGCGGCACCCGCGACCAGCTCTACCTGGCCCTGCGGCTCGCGGCCCTGGAACTGCACCTGAAGCAATCCCGGGCCATGCCCTTCATCGCCGACGACCTCTTCATCAACTGGGACAACGCCCGCGCCCAAGCCGGACTCGCCGCGCTCGAGCGGCTCTCGACCCACACCCAAGTCCTCTTCCTCACCCACCACGATCATCTGATCCCGCAGGCGGAGCACGTCTTGGAGGGGCGGTTCAATATCATCCGGCTGGCGTAACCGGAGCTTCGAGGGATCATCGCAGCCGCGGCAACACGGATTGAGCCAGGCTCGCCGCTTCCGCCTCGATCTCAAGCCCGCCCACCGGAGACCGTGAAAGAATTGCTCGCAACTCCGCAACAGATCGGATCGTAGGTCGGGTTAGCGATAGCGTAACCCGACAACCAACGGCTTACAGACGCCCATCGTCGGGTTACGCTGCGCTAACCCGACCTACACCAAATACTTTCACAGTCTCACCGCCGTGGGAGTGCCGTCCTCGGCGCGACGGGCGCCCGGTCGCGGCGGGGACGCCGCTCCCACAGAGTAGGCGACGGCTCGGCGAGGAAAACCGCGCACGTACCACGACAAGCCCTGACCCGAATCGAGTGGCACGCAACGCTCTGCGGAGGCAGAGGGGTCGGGAGCTTCCAGATCGACACGTCGACGAAGTGGTCATCAGCCAGATCGTAGCGTCGCTTCTGGATCAACATCGCCGGCATGGCATCAGCGTAGCAACGCCTGAGCATGTTGTGCGCGCGACAACACACGGCCGCGCCTCAATACACCCGCCCGGCCGGGCTCGGGTCGAGCGTGCCGCCGCACATCGGCAACCGGGATTGGCGCCCAAGAACCAGGAGCCCCGAGGGCTCACGCGACGCAGCGATGCACTGCCGAACGCCGCCGGGCCTATTGGAGAAACTGCATGTTGAACCCGGCGAAGACCTGCCAGTCGGGCTGGCCGGGGCCTCGGTAAGCCACCGACGCCTGAGGCTCGACGAAGAGGTTGAAGACGGTCTTGCCGCGCTTGATGACCTGGCCGATGCCGAGACCGAGCGGGACGCTGTAGGCGTCGTTGTCGAAGTTGTAGACCCAAATCGGGGCCGAGCGCAGGTAGAGACCGCCGCCGAGCTGGTAGAAGGCGAACGGCTGGAGGGCACCGACATTGACGTTGGCGCGGTCGCCGCTGCCGGCGAAGCTCGCCTGCCAGGTGAGCAGGTAGCCGTACTGGAAGCGTTTTGAGCGGCCGTCGAACAGCACGTTGGCGAAGCCGGCTGACCATTTCTCCGAGCCGAGGCGCTCATCCGGGGCCGTCGGTGCCGTGATCTGCGGACCCAGGCCGAAGCTCACGGCCGGGTTGCCGGTGTCGAACAGGTAGGCGGCGAACACGTTCAAGTCGCCGATGCCGGTGGCGAGTCCGCCGTCCGCGGCAACCGGATAGGTATTCACCGGCAGGGAGGCACGCATGATCCAGTTGGTCTTGGCGACCGAGAAGGGCTTGGCAAACCGCACCCAGAACTGGTTTCCGTCCTTATCGGTGTCGGTGATTCGGCCGATGTAGTAATCCTGGAAGTTCAGCGCGGTCATGTTGGCCAACGGGTTGTTGGCCTGGGCAGCGGCGTTGCCGGTGTCCTGGGCACCAGCGGGAAGGCCGTTCAACAGGGCGACCAGCGCGACGCCTACGGCCAGCCACGGAGCCAACCTTAGAGTGCGACTCGTCATCCGAGCATCAGTGCTTGTAAATGGCTGTTCGTGCATCGTCTGCACCCGTCGTAAGGAAATTTGTGGAGCGCGGCTAAGTGCGATCGCGACCGGGCCTGCGTGCATTCCCTCGCCCGGCCGTGCACGGCTCATCACGCCGAAGTGACGCGAGCCCCGACCGGCGCGCCTGTTCGGGCGCCGGGCGGGCCTCGCGGACAGCATCCCGCGTTCGACTAGTTGCCGGTCGGCATCGGCAAGCTGATGCCGTCTTTCTCCAGTTCGTCGCGTACCCATTTGAACCGCTGGTACTTCGTCAGGGTCATCGGGCCGGTATAGACCTCGCTCTGCAGCTTGCGCGGCGGATACTGGACGTAGGTCTTAACCAGATTCGCGATGGCCTCGTTGAAGGTGACCAGCGTCCAGGTGTGCTCGGTCCAGTTGGTCATGAAGATGTCGTAGCGCTCCTGCGGGTCCTGCCAGAGGTCAAAGATTTGCGGGACGGTGGCGACGTATTTCTCCTGCCCCTTCCAGCCGACGTTGGTGTCCACCGCGAGGCCGCCGGTGGCCTGCCCGTCGTCGCCACGCAGGTTGAACACGGCCTTGTAGTGGCCCACGCGGGCGGCGCCGGGCGAGAGTTCGTCCTCGGTGAAGTAGAACCAGGCGGTGCGCTTGCTCTTGCCGGTGCCGAGCAGCACAGGGGTCATGTCGTAGCTATCGAAGATGATGGGCTGCCCGTCGCGGTCCTCTTTCGGCAGGTCGATACCGGCGACGGACGCAAACGTGGCCATCAGGTCGAGGCCCCCGAGGATGTCGCTGTTACGGACGCCGGCCGGAATCTTGCCGGGCCAGACGGCGATGGCCGGCACGCGGTTGCCGCCCTCGCGCACCGTGCCTTTGGTGCCGCGGAAGGGCGTGTAGCCGGCATCGGGGTAGACGTCCTGCCAGGCCCCGTTGTCGGTAGTGTAGAAGACCAGCGTGTTCTGGTCCAACCCCAGCTCCTTGAGCTTGTCCATGATTCGCCCGACGCGGGTGTCGAGCTCGACGACCGAGTCGGCGTACTTGGTCTTCGACAGCGACTTATGCTCGAACTCCGGTGCCGGCAGGTTCGGCTGGTGGACCTTCATGAAGTTGATGTTGATAAAGAAGGGTTGATCTGGATTCTTCGCCGCGTCTTCCAGGAACTTGATGCCAGATTGCTCGACGTACTTGTCCAGGAAGGGGATGCCGACGACGCCCTGCTCGGGGGTGTCGACGTACTCGCCGTTGACCTTCCAGTCCTCATGGGGCGTCTCGCCGGCGTTGCCCGAGAGCGAGCCCTTGGTCACCTTGGCGAACATCTCCCTGAGCTTCGGGTCCATGTCCGGGAACCACTTGGGGTCGGCATAGGTGTAGGCATTCAAGTGATAGAGGAGCGCATGCTCCATCACGTCGTAGCCCTGCGCGTTGGGTAGCGCATAGTCGGACTCGCCGAGGTGCCACTTGCCGGTGAAATAGGTCTTGTAGCCGGCCTGCTTCAGCACCGAGGCCAGGGTCCACTCGGCCGCGGGCAGACCGCCACCCTGGCCCTGGAAGGCCACGGTGGTCATGCCGCTGCGGTTTGGGATGCGCCCGGTCTGCATGGCCGCACGGCCCGGCGTGCAGCTCGGCTGGGCGTAGAA
>NZ_JAJDNQ010000081.1 GCF_022340605.1 Thiohalocapsa sp. | reverse complement strand
GGTCCCGGGGAGGCCCGGACGAGATCTCCGTGCGCTGTCTGAGTGAGCCGAGATGATTGGCAACCTGAATCTCCACCGCAGGCGGGGCGCCGGTTGGGCGCTACCCGCGTTGTTCCTGCTGTTGTGGTCGGCGTTGCCGGCCGCCGCGACCGCCGCCAATGGCGACGAGACGCCCGGCATCAGCCGGGGCGACAGCCCCGCGTGCATGCGCTGCCACTGGATGGAAACCTTGGCCTACCGCGATCGCGAGACGCGGGAGATCGTCAACCTCTCCATCGACCGCGATGCCTACCAGCACTCGGTGCACCACGAGCTGGCCTGCGGCGACTGCCACGACGGCGGCTACCAGAGCTATCCGCACCCCACCAGCAGCGCCGAGGAGGGGCTCACCTGCGTCGGCTGCCACGAAGAGCACCAGGAGGACGACGACCACGACGCGCCCAACCTCGATGCCTTCCACCGGCAGTTCGAGCAAAGCGTGCACGTCCAGGAGGAAAAAGAGCATGCGGACAAGGCGCCGCACGAGCCCTTCAGCTGCTTCTCCTGCCACGACCCGCACACCTTCAGGCCGCTTCCCAACGACACGCCGGTGAAGCAGGTGGTCGCGGCCACCAACCGCATCTGCCTCAACTGTCACTCGGAGCTGCTGACCCCGGTGCCCAAGGGGCACGGCTGGCTGCCGCACCCGCAGGCGCACTGGAGCGCGGTGCGCTGCCTCGACTGCCACACACCGCTGGCCGGGCGCGACCTCTACGCGCCGTCGCACGAGCTGCTCGGCGCCGCCGAGAGCAACCAGAACTGCGTCGAGTGCCACAGCAAGGGCGGGGAGCTGCTGGCCCAGCTCTATGTCCACCGCTCCGAGCAGGAGCGCGAGCAGAAGGGCTTCCTGGCCCATGCCGTCTATAACGACGCCTATATCATCGGCATGAGCCGCAGCCCCAGCATCGACCGCATCGCGCTGGCGGTGGTGGGCCTGATGGTGCTGGGCATCGCCGCCCATGGCTATGGCCGCTATCTGGCCCACAAGCGGGCCCACAAGCAGGCTCACAAGCGCTAGCGGGAGGCCCAATGAGCGCGCTCTATCTCTACCCGGTTTGGCTCAGGCTCTGGCACTGGCTCAACGCCGCCCTGTTCCTGACCTCGCTCATCACCGGCATCAGCATGCACTTCGCGCTGGGCTGGCTGATCCCGTTCGACGTCGCCGTGCCGGTGCACAACACCAGCGGCATCCTGCTGACGGTCTCCTGGGCCGCCTTCCTGGTTGGCAACGCCGTCGGCGGCAACGGCAAGCACTACCTCGTGAACATCCGCACCCTGCCACTGGACCTGTACCGGCAGACGCGTTACTACGTCTACGGCATTTTCGTCAACGAGCCGCATCCGTTCCACGTCAGCGCCGAGCACAAGCTGAACGCCCTGCAGACGCTGAGCTACGTCGGCGTCATGTATGCGCTGATGCCGCTGCTCATCATCAGCGGCTGGGCCTTCCTGTTCACGGCCGAGCTGCCGGAGACCCTGTTCGGCTTCGGCACCATCTGGCTGGTGGCCATGGCGCACCTCCTGCTGGCTTGGATGATGCTGCTGTTCCTGGTGGTACACGTCTACATCATCACGACAGGCGAGACGCCCACCACCAACCTCAAGGCCATGATCACCGGCTGGCACCGGGAAGGCGGGCGTGAGGAGGGGCCGGGGGCCAGGGAATCGGCTGGCGCCGGCGCGGCCGCCGAGTCCGGCTGAGCCGAGGACTGCGAACGCCGTGGTCCGCGAAGGCCGTGGTCCGCGAAGGCCGTGGTCCGCGAGGGCAGGCCACCACGATCAGCCTCGAATCAGATAGCCGCTCAGTAGTCCGAGTCCGTCACCATGAACACATCGACCGAAGCGCAAGAAACCCGCAAGCTCTCGGGGACCAGCCGCTGGGTGCTGATCTTCATGCTGGTGCTGGCGGTGTTGTTCCTGCTCTACAAGCTTGTCTATCCGCTGCTGTTCGAAGCCTACACCGGCTCCGTCAACGCGCCGCTCACCTACGCCACCACCGAGACCCTGTCGGAGCCCGAGTTCGAGCAGCTCGCGCTGGAGCTCACCGACAAGGCCCGCCGCGACCGGGCCGAGGCCACGGTCAACTCCGATCAGGACGCCTTCGCCCGCGAGATGAAGGTCGAAATCCTGATGAGCACCCCATCGTACATGGAGCACACGGAATACGACCACATCGGCTATTTCCGAGACGCCGGCATCCGCAGCTACCAAGGGCCGTCCACCTGCCTCACCTGCCACGAGACCATCCAGGTGCGCCATCCGGACGGCAGCGCCAGCACGGTCGACCTGATGAACGACATCATCGACACGGTGCACTTCAAGTTTCAGAGCTCCGCGGTCAACGGCTTCTCCACCTACGGCTACGACGGCCGGCGCGTGAACGCAGAGGGGGCGCGGCCGATCCCGGTGGGCAAGATCGATCGCGCCTGCGGCATCCCCGGCAGCTTCACCTGGACCGGCTGGGCGGCTCTGGTGGAGAGCCGGCCCGACGGCGACCCCCATGCCGATCCCGCCCACGTGCCGGCCGATGAGATCGTGCTGCGCAGCGAGGGCTGCGGCCAATGCCACATCGGCGGCAACTATCACCCGGCCACCACGAAGATGATGCCGGTGGGCGAGGTGCCCGAGACCGCCAAGCAGGGCATCGACTGCCTGATCTGCCACGCCGACCAGTACGACATGAACCAGCGCTATGTCATCAAGGACAAGCACGGCACCCGCTGGAACCAGGACCGCAGCATGCGCGCGGCCCTCACCGTCGGCCTGCCCCGCAACAAGAACTGCCTCAACTGCCACCAGCACAACATGGGTGGCGACACCTACATCCATAACGTCGCCGCCAAGGAGCTCGGCTACGAGCACGAGCGCATCCTGCACCACGGCGCCAAGCGCGGTAACCCGTTCAGCCCCGAGGACGACCTGCACGCCGCCGCCCAGGTGCAATGCACCGACTGCCACCGGCCCGAGGGGCACAAGATCCCGCGCGGCACCAAGGGCGTCGACCTGGTCGCCACCGACCTGCCCGGCAAGGAGGTCACCTGCGAGGGCTGCCACAGCAGCGCACCGCACAACGCCTCCGAGCACAGCGCGCTGCTCAACGGCCACGTCGCCCGCATCGCCTGCGAGACCTGCCACATCAAGAAGCTGGAAGACGACAACGTCGTGCTGCGCGACTGGGTGCACCCCACCTGGAACGCCGAGGACGGCATGTGGGAGTTCACCGACGTCTACAAGTCCGGCGAGCCCGGCAAGGGACTGATCTACCTCTGGTTCAACGGCAACGGCACCTTCCTGGCCAACGCCCTCGGCGACAATCCGGAGGGCGACGGCAGCTACAACCCGCTGATGCACCAGATCGCCGAGATCACCGATCCGGACGCCATCGCCGCCATCCGCGCCAAGGCCGAGGAGCTTAAGGCGATCTACCCGGACATCGACGTGGACGCCTACGTCAAGGCCGCCACCCAGCCGTTGTCGCAGCTCTCACCGGAGATGCTGGCGAAGCGCAAGCAGATGATCCAGGACAACCTCAGACAGGCCATGGCCGAGGGCAAGAGCCGCATCTATCCGTTCAAGCCGTTCAACGCCATGATGTACGAGGACATGCGCAACCAGGGGCCGTTCGGTGCCATGATCCTGCCCTTCGACTACGCCACCTACTACGAGACCGGTAACTCCCTGGGCGCGGTCAAGGTGGCGATCCAGGACCCGATCGTGGAGCGCATGTACCAGGAGCCCTTCAAGCTCTACATGATGGACGAGTTCATGGCCTACTTCGGCGTCCAAGGCGGCTGGAAGACCGACTTCCCCCTCAAGCCCGATGGCAGCATGCCCAGCGTCGAGCCGCACTGGATGCGCCAGATGGGCACGCTGATGGTCAACCATGGCATCCAGCGCGAGGGCCACACCTGCAAGGACTGCCACAGCCCCGACGGCCTCCTGGACTTCGCCGCGCTCGGCTACCCGCCGGAGCGCGTCAAGGAGTTGCAATCCATGGACATCGCGGAAAAGATCGACAAGGACCTTGCCGCCGCCGCGGACGGCGAGCCATCGGCCGCTCGCTGAAGCCCGGACCGATCAGCAGCATCCAGCCTGGCGACAGGGAGCGCCGGCTTCCTGGGAGCGCCGGCATCTTGCCGGCTACTGGGCCCCGGGGCGTCCCGCCCCGGGCCACGGCAGCACGCTAACCGCTGGACCGCCCGGTCATTCGCCGCCTTCTCCCCTCGCGGCGGGAGGAAGCCGGCGATCCAGATTGCCGGCAAGATGCCGGCGCTCCCAGTAGCCGGCAGGATGCCGGCGGTCCCAGTGGCCGGCAGGATGCCGGCGCTCCCAGGATGCGGGCGCTCCGGCCGGCCGGCGTTGCAGGGCGGCTTCCGGGCAGCGCTGTCACGAATGCGCCGGGGCAGTGCTCGAGCCACCGGACCCGTTCGCTCGCGGCTCAGTCCCCACCCCCCACCGGTCCACGCAGGCGCTTGACCCGCGCGCGCTGCTTCTTCTCATCCACACGCCGCGCCTTGGCGGCGCGCGACGGCTTGGTGGGCCGCCGGGGCTTGGGCACGTGGCTCGCCTTGGCGATGAGCTCCACCAGCCGCTCGCGGGCGTCGGCGCGGTTGCGCTCGCGGGTGCGGTGGCGGTGGGCGTGGATGGTGAGCACGCCGTCGCTGTCTAGGCGCGAGCCCGCGAGCTTTTCCAGGCGGGCGCGGACGGCGGCGGGCAGCGACGGCGAGCGGCGCACGTCGAAGCGCAGTTGCACGGCGGTGGCAACCTTGTTGACGTTCTGCCCGCCGGGGCCCGGCGCGCGCACGAAGCGCTCGCTGAGCTCGTCCTCGTCGAGGGCGATGTCCGGGGTGATCTGAAGCGTCATGGCGGTCCTATCCTGCGCGCGCGGTGTCGATCGGACTGAAAGGTGGGTCGGGCCGAGCGCCAGCGAAGCCCGACCCGCGGACGCCGGATGACGCCGGATGACGCCCGGTCTCTGCGGCCCTGAGCGGCCCCTGGCCTCCGCGGCCGGGCGCACGATTATCCCGCCAGCGCCGCCCGCAGCCTGGCCTCGACGCGGGCACGTCGCAGCAGCTCCAGGTCCATCACCCGCGGGAACAGCCGCCAGAGCCGGTCCACCAGCACCGCGTGGCGGCCGCGGCGTGCGCCGATGCCGCCGCGGCCTCGGTCATTCCCGCGTCTCGGCCCGCAACTGGCCGTACAGGGCGCGGAAACGCTCCGGGTCCGCCTGGCCGAACACGGGGTCTTGCGCGCTCGGCGCCGCGGCCAGCAGTTCCGCCCACTCGTCGTCGCCGAGCAGCTCGGCGGCGAGGGGGAAGGCCTGCTCGTCTTCCAGGCGCATATGGTCGCGCAGCGCGGCCAGCAGCTGGCGGCCCTGGATCTCGACCTCGTCCCGCGGCAGGACCTCCTCGTGCACGATGCCCTCCAGGGACTCCTTGAAGCGGCGGTTCAACTGCGCCAACGACTCGTGCTGATGCATCAGCCGGCGCAGCACCTCGTGGTCCTGGCCCGGCATGGACAGCAGGCGCTCGAAGATCAGGTCCTCGCTCGGGTGGTGCACCTGGTCGGCATAGTCCATCAGGTACTCCATCAGCTCGCACATGAGCTCGTAATCGGGCTCCGCGCCGTCGCTGAAGCGGTCCATCAGGCCCTCCAGCAACGCCATCACGAGCGTCAGGCGGCGATGGTCCTCGGCAAGTCGGTCCATTAGTGGGTTCATGGGCGGCCTCCGGTTGGTAAGACCTGGGGATGCCGGGAGGCATCGGGCGTCGCCGGCGGACGGGCAGCGTCGCGGCAGGGTGGGCTCCTGCGGACGATATGACAGCCGGGCGGGGGATTCAAACCTATGGCGGGTGCCAGGCCGGCCGGCTCATCTCGGCGGGGACGGCGCTGCCACAGTCGTCGCGGCGGGGACGCTGCTGGCGCGCGAATCGCGGCGGGGACGCCGCTCCCACATCCATCGCGGCGGGGATGCTGCCGGCGCGTCAATGGCGGCGGGCACGCCGCTCTCACGGCGCGGCGTCCGCGGGCGGCTTGCCGTCATCGTCGTGGTCCGCACGCACCGCGGCCCGGCGCTGCTGGCGGCGCAGCAGCCAGGTCCAGATGAAGCCCCGCGGCGGGCTCTCGCCGTGCAGCACGTAGGTCAGCGCATGAATGTTCTGAAGCGTCCAAAGCATGCCGGCGTGTGCGCCCGGGCGGCCGCAGAACAGGATCTGATCGTCCTCCCGCAGCCGCTCGCCCAAATCCGGCAGCAGGCTGGTGCCATTGCCGCGGCGGCGCATCAGCGCGATGGCCGGGAACCGGCAGCCGCGGTCACGCGGGTCGCGCAGCAGGTCGCCGATGGTCGGGAAGGGCTCGTCGCGGCGCAGCTTCAGCATCGCGTAGGCACCCTCGGCATCGATCTGCACCTGCCAGACGTCGGGCACCCGGTCGTGCGCCAGCGCGGCGATGCGCGAGATCAGCTCGCACGCCCAGGCATCCTCCTCGAAGCGCGCATGGGTTACGAAGTCGGTCAGCAGCGGCGCCGTGAGCAGGATGCGGATGCGGTGCGCGACGATTAGGCTCGGGTGCATCAGGATGTCCGCGCCGACCGCGTCGAACAGCTCCCGGTTCATCAGGTGGTTCTCGCGCATCACTGTGAACAGGCCCGGATTCAGCGCCTTGGCGGTCATGACGATGCTGAGGTTGTTGGCGTCGTTGTCGGTGCCGGCGATGAGCCCGACGGCGCGGTGGATGCCGGCCTCCTCCAGCGTGGCCGCCTCGGTGCCTGGCCCGTGCACCATGAGGCAGTCGGGCTTGCCGGTGCGCTCCGGGCGCGCCTCCACCACCACCAGCTCCACGTCCTGCGTCTTCAGGTGGGCGTAGAGCGCCTTGCCGAAGCGCCCATAGCCGCAGATGACCCAGAGCCCGTGCGACGGCGGCTGGATGGGCTCCGGCAGCTCGGTGCCGCGCAGCTCGCCAAGCCAGTCCCCCAGCAGCGTCAGGCAGGGCGCCTCCAGCGCGGTGGCGAAGTAGAGCGCGAAGATGTCGAAGGGGTCGTAGATGTGGTCGGTGCCGAAGGAGGCCATGTTGGCCTCCACCTCGTGCGAGTCCGCCCGGCAGATCACGGTGGCGCTCGGATGCATCAGCTTGGCGGCCAGCGCGACCCTGAGGTTGACGTCGTTGTCGGAGGTCAGCGCCAGCACGCCACGGCAATTGGGCAGCCGCAGCCCGGCCAGCAGCAGGTTGTCCGGCCGGCGCACGTCCGCGCGCAGTGCCGGCACGTACTCGTGCAGGTTCTCCAGCTTGAGCAGGTCCACCCGGTCGGGGTTGTTGTCGAGCACCACCACGCGCTGACCGCGATCGGTGAGCGCACGCACCAGACCGCTGCCGGTCTGCCCATAGCCGCAGATGAGGTAGAAGGGCTCGCGGATGCTGCGCACCTGGGTGCCGAAGCGCCGCTCCTGGATCGCCCGTTGCAGACTCTTGTCCTGCAACAGCGCGATCAGCGAGCCGATGGAGTAGAGCCAGACGATGACCGTCCCGTAGACGCAGAAGGTGGCCCAGATGCGCTGCGCGCCGGTCAGCGGAAAGGGGATCTCGCCGTAGCCGATGGTGGTGGCCGTGTAGCTGACGAAATAGAACGCCTCGAAGAAGCTCATGTGCACCGGACTGCCGGCGGCATCCTGCCCGGGGATGGCAACCAACCCGGCCATGGCGACGGCATAAGTCAGCATCAGCGCCAGCAGCGGCGCGCGCATGCGCCGGAAGATCAGGAAGAAAATGCTGTCCACGGCGGGGATGTCAGTCGGCGAGACCTCGACGATGGGCGGAGCTGAGTGGCTGCCGGAGGGGAGTGGGTTGGGCGGAAGCGGCTCGGGCGCCTCAGCGGCGCAGCAGCACCGTCTCGACGATCAGGAGCACCACCGACACCACGTTCGCCACCACGGCCCCCACCGCGAGCGACACGACGCTCGCCAGCGAGCCCGGCGTCATGCCGGCCTCGGTGCCATGGGCGGCGATGGTCCAAACCAGTGCCGCGGCGAAGAGCTGCAGCATGGCCACCAGGCTGGTGGCGAGCAGTACGGCGCCCATTTGTGTGCGATCACCAAGCTTGAGCACGGTGGCGATGCCGTTCACCAGGAACACCGCCGCGAATTCCCAAACGTGGTGGTGGTTGGGGTCCGCGATATCGCCGTAGACGAAGCCGACGTTCAGCGTCAGCGCCAGCAGGATGAAGAAGCCGAAGACGACCTTTTCCGGATTCACGAAGACGAACCTCTGTACTCGAGCCAACCATCAGGCCATCCCTCGCCAACGCGGGCAACCGGCGCCGCAACGGCGCATAATCACCACGCTGGCCGGCCAAATGCAACCGCCGCCGTACTGCCCTCGCAACAGGGAGCCCGCATCATGAATCAAGCCAAAGCCGCACGCCCCGGCAAGCGCATCTACCCGCCGCTGCCGCCGGCGCTCGACGCGCCGCTCGCCGAGCTGTACACCGAGGCCACCGGCCGCATCGCCTATTACGCCGACGAGGACGGCGGCGGCCGCCCGCTGCTCCTGGTGCACAGCATCAACGCCGCACCCAGCAGCTTCGAGCTGAAGCCCCTGTTCGAGCGCTTCCGCGCCGAGCGCCCCGTCTACAGCATGGACCTGCCCGGCTTCGGCCAGTCCGAGCGCGGCGACTACGTCTACTCCCCCGCGCTGTACGCCAAGGCCATCGAGGCCATGCTGGAGCAGGTCATCGGCACGCCGGCGGACCTGCTGGCGCTGTCGCTGAGCGCCGAGTTCGCCGCCCGCGCCTCGCTGAGCGCGCCGGAGAAGGTCGCCTCGCTGGTGCTCGTCTCCCCCACCGGCTTCAGCAAGCGCAAGGTGCCGGGCCCGGGCGTCGGCCGCGTCGCCCACCGCGTGCTCTCGACGCCACTCTGGGCGCAGGGGCTGTTCGACTTGGTGACCTCCCGGCAGAGCGTGCGCTACTACCTCAACAAGTCCTTCACCGCCACCGCGCCGCAGGAGCTCATCGACTACGCCTACGCGACATCCCACCAGCCGGGCGCCCGCTTCGCGCCGCTCACCTTCCTGTCGGGGCAGCTCTTCACGCAGGACGCCATGACCAACCTGTACGCCCGGCTCACCGACGTGCCCGTGCTCGCCATCGCCGACCGCGACCCCTACGTCAGCTTCGAGCGCCTGCCGCAGTTCGCCGCCAGCCGGCCCAACTGGCGCCACGAGACCCTGGCCCCCAACATGGGCCTACCGCACTGGGAGCACCCGGAGGCCACCTTCGAGCTGCTGGAGGGATTCTGGCGGGGGGATTGACGCGGCTCGCGCAGGTGGAACCCAGCCCCGTGGCCCTGGTAGATCGGGCCGCGCCACGGCGCAGCCCGACACTGGCCCTCGCGGCGGCGGCTCTCCACGCACTCCGCCACCCGGCCAGGCCGACGGCAAAGTCCGACCTCCCGGCGGTCCCACCGAAAAAAGCCAGCGCCCCAGCCGCCAACCTGCTATGGTGCGGGGAGAGGATACGCTGCGGTGGCCCAGAACCGCCCGGCGCAAGGCATCTGCCCTTTTCGACGAGACTGCCCGGCCCGACCCGGCGCCCGGCTCCCCGGTACCAAGCATCTCCGGTACCACGCGGGAGCCAGCGCAACCTGGCCCCGCCCGCTCCCCCGAGATTCGTAGCTCCCTGTCTCCTCGCGCCACCGCCGGTGCGCCCCACACAAAAAATAACTGGGACCAGCCGGCGGCAGCCCGCACCTTGCGGCCAGGTCCGCGCGCCGGTTCACCCGGCCGCCGGACCAACGCCGCACGGTCGCGGCAACGTCAACCTCAAGCACCAGAATCCGCGAGACACGTCCATGAACATCTACGTTGGCAACCTCCCCTACAGCGTCACCGATGACGACCTGCGCGAGGCCTTCTCCCAATACGGCAGCGTCGACACCGTCAACCTCATCACCGATAAGTTCAGCGGCCAATCCAAGGGCTTCGGCTTCGTCGAAATGGGCAACAACGCCGAGGCCGACGCCGCCATCAAGGCACTGAACGGCACCGACTTCAAGGGCCGCAACATCACCGTGAACCAGGCCAAGCCCAAAGGTGACCGCCCGAGCCGCGGCGGGGCGCCGCGCCGCTGGTAAGTCCCGCGGCGAGCCCACACGGCCAGTAGCCCAAAGGTCGGGGTAGGTCGGGCCGAGCGACAGCGAAGCCCGACGTGCCGCAGCGGCCAAACCACCCCACCCCACGCCACCCCGCGCCATCGATCCCGCGCCCCAGCACGACCCGACAATCCGGCGGTCACGATGCGCGCCATATCGGCACCATCGCGGACGAATTACCCCCGCCTGACCTGCGACGGATTCCTGCCCCGCCCCGGAACGGCATGCGAGGTCTGGCATAACGCCGTGATGCCTCGCTTACGATCTGGTCCAGCACCCTACTCCCACGGGAGCGGCGTCCTCGCCGTAACCGAGTATCCGTCGCGCCGAGGACGGCGCTCCCACAGACGGCGCCGCCACAGGGGAGCGGCGTGATCACCAACCCCCCCCGATGTTTCAGCGCGGACCGTCCCGCTACCCTATGACTGTAGGGTCCGCCGTGCGGACCATGCCGCCGGAAACCGTAGCGCGGCCAGACCCATGAGCGGCATCGCACCGCCTACTTCCCACCCGGCATGTGGCCCGCATCCAACGCCACCGCATCCAACGCCGACACGAGAAACCGCTGTTGCCCACGTCCTTACCGTACCTTGCCCTGCTGCTCCTTTGCGTCCTCGCCGGCGCACTGCCGGTCATGGCCGCCGACGCCGATGACCTGCAGAGCATCGAAGGCGTCCAACTCATCCCCACCGACTGGGCCGACGGCGACAGCTTCCAGGTGGAATTCCCCAATGGCGAGCGGCACACCATCCGCCTGTATGGCGCCGACGCCATCGAGTTCCACGTCAGCGACAAGACCGATGCCCGCCGCCTACGGGCACAACGCCGGTACTTCGGCATTACGTATTACAGCGATCAGGTACCGGAATCCATCCGGCTCGCGAAGTCACTAGGCGCCGACGCCGCGGCGGCGGTCCAAGCACTGCTCGCCGAGCGCTTCGCCAACGCCATCATCGAGCACCGCCCCTACCACAAGCTCGAAGAACTGACGCACGTGCCCGGCATCGGCGAGAAGCGCTTCGCGAACCTGCGCGAGTGGCTCAGCATCCAGCCCTGATGCGCCGTCCGCACCAAGCCCGCGAATCGGTCTGCGGCGCTCCGCCGGGTTGACCGCGACTGTCGTCGCCAAGGGCTCGGTTCGGCGATGTTGGTGAATGCCGCCCGCAGCAAGATGGGCACGCTGCGCTTTGCCCATCCTATGCGTCGACTAGTCGTGACGGAGGTTTCGGGACGCAGAGCGTCCGCCTTTGCTCCAACGCTGGAGCGTTGGAGCCAGCGCTGCCCCGCTGGTGGGAAGTGTGATCAACGCCGGCAAGCGCGGGGCTTCTCCACCTGGGAGCTGGCGGCCTTGTGCGCGGCCCGTCTTTGCCTGTCGGCGGGTACGGGCATGGTTCTTGTATTCCTGCGTTTCATAGGCCGCAACCGGGCACCATCAGGGTGTCCGGGCGGTGCCGCTTAATGAAGCCTCGCGGCCGCCGTATGAATACAGCAATCCCAAGCGCGACTGTCTGCCACGAAGCCCCGATGCCCACCTGCGCGGCACCAGATGGCCGCCGGGGGCTGGTGGAGGAGAGCCGGCCAGGCGGCAAATTTGCACCAGATTGCGAGTTGCCGGCGACCGGAGCGCAGAACGTGCACGGCCGCGGCGGCGCGCGGGCCGGCCTTTCCGGTTTTGGCCCGACTTTGGCCTAGCTTCGGCCCGACTTTTGCGCGGCATCGAGCAAGCGTGGCGAGCTCGGTCACTTCGCGCTTCAAGCTGACCGACCCGATCGTGGCACCGCCTACACAACCACACTCGAGGCGACCAAATGTCCGACGAATCCAGCAACGATACCCTGCCCCACTACACCTGGCCCCTGCTGCTGGCCGGCCAGAAGGCGCTGGTGACGGGCGCCAATTCCGGCATTGGCAAGGCGGTGGCGACTGGTCTCGGGCGGTCGGGAGCGGATGTCGCGATCAATTACATCACCGATGAGGACGTCGCCGAGGCGATGGTGAAGGAGATCGAGGGCTTTGGGGTGAAGGCCATCGCGGTTAAGGCGGATGTCTCAAACGAGGACGAGGTCCGGGCGATGTTCAACACCGTGCTGGATGCCTTCGGCACGCTCGACATCCTGGTGGCGAATGCCGGCCTTCAGCGCGACGCCGCCTACGACGAGATGACCTTGGAGCAGTGGAACAAGGTCATCAGCGTCAATCTGACCGGTCAGTTTTTGTGTACGCGCGAGGCGGTGAAGGAATTCAAGCGCAGGGGTGTGCGCGAGGAGGTGTCGGCCGCGGCCGGCAAGATCATCTGCATGAGCTCGGTGCACCAGGTCATTCCCTGGTCCGGCCATGCCAACTACGCGTCATCCAAGGGCGGCATCGACATGCTAATGCAGAGCATGGCGCAGGAGCTGGCGCCGCTGCACATCCGCATCAACAGCATCGCGCCCGGGGCGATCCGCACGCCCATTAATCGCAAGGTCTGGGATTCTCCGGATGCCTACGCCAAGCTGATGAAGCTGATCCCCTATCAGCGCATCGGCGAGCCGGAGGATATCGCCCAGGCGGCGGTGTATTTGGCCTCGGACATGTCCGATTACGTCAATGGCTCGACGCTGTTCGTGGACGGCGGCATGACCTGCTATCCCGGCTTCGCCACCGGCGGCTGAGGGGTTCTCCGCGCATCCTCGTCACCTCGATACACACGGGATCACGCCATGCCTTCCAGCGCTTCCGTCACCGATCACTATGACCTCATCGTCATCGGCAGCGGGCCCGGCGGCGCCTCCCTCGCGTGGCGGCTCGCCGGAACCGGCAAGCGTATCCTGCTGCTGGAGCGCGGCGGCTACCTGCCGCGCTCGGTCGATAACTGGGACCCGCAGCGGGTCTTTGGCGATCTCATCTATCAGACCAGCGAACAGTGGCAGGACAAGGACGGCGAGTCCTTCAGCCCCGAGCTGCACAACTACGTCGGCGGCAATTCCAAGGTCTATGGCGCCGCCCTGTTTCGGCTGCGCGAGCGCGATTTCGGGGAGATTGCCCATGGCGGCGGCATCTCGCCTGCCTGGCCGCTCGGCTACAGCGACTATGCCCCCTATTACGACGAGGCGGAGCGGCTCTTCCAGGTCCACGGCCAGCGCGGCGAGGATCCCTGCGAGCCGCCCGCGGATACGCCCTATCCCTATCCGCCGGTGCGCCACGAGGGCCAGATCGACCGGCTCAATCAGGCCCTGACCCAGCAGGGGCTCAAGCCCTATCACATCCCACTGGGCATCCGGCTCGATGAGGACGCGCAGGGCGCGACGCCAACCAGCCCCTGCATTCGCTGCAGCCGCTTCGACGGCTTTCCCTGCCCCACGAACGGCAAGGCCGACGCGCAGGTCATCTGCGTCGACCCGCTGCTGGCCCGATATCCAGACACCGTCAGCCTGCTGAGCGGGGCGAATGTCACCCGCCTGGAGACCGGCGCCGATGGCCGCCGGGCCGAGCGCGTGCTGGTCACCCGCAACGGCAAGGATGAGGTCTACAGTGCCGAAATCGTCGTCGTTGCCGGCGGCGCCCTGTCCAGCGCGCTGCTGCTGCTGCGCTCCGCCGACGACCGCCACCCGAACGGACTGGCCAACGCCTCTGGTCTGGTGGGCCGCAATTACATGCGGCACAACCTCTCGGCCCTGATGTGCGTGCTCCAGGAGCGCGACGAGAGCGTCTTTCAAAAGACGATGGCGCTCAGCGACTATTATTTCAGTGCACCGGACTGGGCGTATCCGCTGGGCCTCGTGCAATTGATGGCGCGGGCCTACGGCGCGCAGATCCGTGCCCAGGCGCTGCCGTCGTTCCTAAGCTTCCTGCCCGACTGGCCGTTCGAGAAGCTCGCCGCCCATGCGCTGGATTTCTGGATGCAGAGCGAGGACCTGCCCGACCCCGACAACCGCATCCACTACGACGGCGAGCGCGTCGTGCTGACCCTGACCCCCAACAACCTCGAGGCCCACGAGCGGCTGATTGACCGCTGGAAGCAGGATCTCTCCAACGCCGGCACCTTGACCCGGCTGCCGGGCGGCGGGCACCTGTTCTTCACCCAGCGCATCGGCGTCAGCGGCACCGCGCACCAGGTGGGCACGTGCAGGTTCGGCACCGACCCGGCGACGAGCGTGCTCGACACCGACTGCCGCGCCCACGAGTTGGATAACCTCTATGTCGTCGACGGCAGCTTCTTCCCATCGATCGGGGCGGTCAATCCAACCCTGACTATCGTCGCCAATGCCCTGCGGGTGGCCGATCGCATCAAGGAGCGCCTCTGATGGACGCGCTGCTGCACTGGCTCAATGGCGAGGGCGCGCTCCTGCTGGCCCGCATCGGTCTGGTGATCCTGTTTCCCTTCAGCGCCCTGCACAAGATCTTCTTTCGCCAGGAAGCGATGGCGCAGGCCAAGTCGTCGATCCTGCCCGGCGCGGCCGTCCTGCTGGTGCTGGCGGGCACGCTGGAGATCGTCGCCCCGGCGCTGATCGTGCTCGGTCTGTTCGATCGGCTCGCCGCCTTCCTGATGGCGGGCTACTGCGTGGTCACCGCACTATTCTTTCACCGCTTTTGGCGCTACCCGGATCTGTTCTCTCAAGGCGAGAGCGAAGGCCGCACCCATCTGTTCGATTTCATGAAAAACTTCGGCCTGGTCGGCGGATTCATGCTGCTGATCCTGGCCAGTCAATTCCAAACCGTCAGCGACTTCGCGCGGGCGCCCTTGGCGTCGGCACCGCGAGCGCCCACGAGCCTTTCATCGACCCACCCCAGAGGAGACCAACAATGAGCGGCGATGCAACGCCCCCGGTCACCCATTACTGGCACCTGTGGCGCGACGACAATGGCGTCAGCCACCAGGAGCGCTGCGCGCTGAGCGGCTTCGAGCAGCACAGCGTCGGCGATGCGGACCCGCAATGGAACGACCAGCAAGAGCGTGTCGAGTCGACCGTGGTCTTCACCGTGCAGCCGGTGGGCTGGGTCGGCGAATGGCACGAGAATCCCGCGCCGCAGTGGATCGTCCCGCTCTCCGGGCGCTGGTTCGTCGAATCAATGGATGGCACCCGCATCGAGATGGGCCCCGGCGAGCTTTCCTTCGGCGAGGATCAAGGCTGTGTCGCCGACGCCGAGGGGCGCAAGGGACACCGCTCCGGGACGGTGGGCGACGAGCCCGCGCGCCTGATGACCATACAACTGCACGAAGAGGCCACGGCACGGCCCTGCCACCGCAGCTAGCCATGGACCATCTCGAGATCATCGACGAGTCCTTCCGGCCCCTGGTGCTGCCCAATGCGCCGCTGGAGAAGCTGGCGGACGGGTTTCGCTGGCTGGAAGGCCCGGCGTGGTTCGCCGACCACCAGGTCCTGTTGTTCAGCGACCTCCCCAACGACCGTATCATGCGCTGGAGCGAGGCCGGCGGCATATCCGTCTTCCGCGAGCCGGCAGGATTTCCCAACGGCCACTGCCGCGACCAGCAAGGACGCCTGATCGGGTGCTCGCACCGGCAGCGCGCCATTCTCCGCACCGAATGGGACGGCGACCTGACCGTGCTGGCGGAGCGCTTTGCCGGACAGCGGCTCAATTCACCCAACGACGTCGCCTGCAAGCGCGACGGCAGCATCTGGTTTACCGACCCCGTCTACGGCATCAGCACGGACTACGAGGGCGGCAAGCAGCGCAGCGAAGCGCCGGAAGCGGTCTATCGCATCGATCCCGCGGACGGCGCGCTGCACCGGGTGGCCGAGGATCTGCACGGCCCCAACGGGCTCGCCTTCTCGCCCGATGAGTCGCGGCTGTATGTCGTCGCGTCCGGCGCGCAGTTCGCCGCGGAGCCGGAGCACGCCATCCGCGTCTACGACGTCGTCGAGGAGGATCGTTCGTTGGCGAACGGACGCTGCTTTCATCGCGTCACCCCGGGCCACGCCGACGGCCTGCGCTGCGACGAGGACGGACGCCTGTGGAGCGCCGCCGGCGACGGCGTGCACTGCATCGACCCCGACGGGCGCCTGATCGGCAAGATCAAGCTGGGCTGCACGGTGGCCAACATCGAGTTCGGCGACCGCGCTCGCAGCCGGCTGTTCATCTGCGCCGGCCAGGCCTTGTACGCGACCTTCCTCAACGTGCGCGGGGCGCGGCGGCCGTGAGCGTCAGCTGTCTGCTCGGCATCGCCCGCAACTGCCGCGATCTCGGGGCGGCCAGCGCCTTCTATCGGCACGCCTGCGGCTGCGTCGACGGCGAGCCGGCCGCACCCGACGCGCTGCTGATGCCCTTGCTGCGGCCGGCCAGCGAGCCGATGCGGGCCCGGCGCTGGCTGTGGCGCGGCCGGCAACCCCTGTTGCTGCTCGCAGCGCCCGCCGAGGCCCGGCCCGTGCCGCAAGCGCTGCCGGGCAACGACCTCGCCTTCCAGCACATCGCCTTCGTCACCGACGACATCACGGCCGAGCATACACGCTGGCTGCAACACGGCGTGCGGCCGATCAGCCGTGACGGCCCACAGCAGTTGCCGCCCGAATCCGGCGGCGTCACGGCGTTCAAGGGTTACGATCCCGAGGGCCACCCCATTGAGCTGCTGTCCTTTCCCCCGGACGAGGGCGCACCCGCCACGCGCGGCGGCATCGACCACAGCGCCATCTCCGTACGCGACGGCACGGCGAGCATCGCCTTCTATCAGGACATGCTCGGCCTGGACTGCACCGCCCGGCAGCTCAACCGGGGCGCGGAGCAAGACCGGCTGGACGACCTGACGGACACGCAGGTACAGGTAATCACGCTCGCGCCCAGTGACACGCCCGCGCCGCACGTCGAGCTGCTGGCCTATCTCGATCCGCCGCCGCAGGCCCCGGATACACCGCCGGCGCCCGGCGACATCGCGGCCGACCACTTGCTGTTCACGACAACGGCGCTGGAGCAGATCGTCGCCAGGCTCGGCGACGGCGGTCATCCCATTCTTGCGCGAACCGAGGACGCGGGCGGGGTCACCGGCATTGCGACGCGCGATCCGGACGGGCATCAACTGATCATCCTGCTCGCCGGCAGCGCTGGCGAAATAGGCAATAGCAGGGAGCCGACAAAGGCGTAAGCGCTCCTGGCGGCCGCATCGCCTTGTTGGCACTGTGGAAGCGCCGTCTCCGGCGCGGCAAGCGCCAAGTCACGCGCCGGAGCGGCTTTTCCAGCACTTGCGGAAATTCGTCACTCCCTTGGCGCTCGGTTGAACAGTCTTCGAGCCTTCGCTACGCTCATCGTGTCGGCGTCTCTGGATGGGCCGTGACGCGCGGGAGTGCTTGGATTTCTCCGCCGCCGGGCTTGAAGGAGCGGTCGCGGCCAAAGGACCCCCTCAAGGCAATGCTGATTGATTGCGTTTTCCGTCCGCGGCTCGGAGGGTCCAGCATTTTCGAGTGCGCCAAGCGTTTGCAGACGGCGGTGGCGCGTAGCGAGACTCCCGCCCCGCGGAACGGGAGCTGCAGCAACTCCCAGCAACTCCCAGCAATTCAGGGAATCCGCATGTTCTTCATCGTCGCCAACTTCACCCTCGCCGGCGTGTTGCTCGTCATCGGCGTGCTGACCCTGCGCCATGTCAGCAGGCCGAGCGAGTACGTCTTCGCCAGCCTGCCGCTCCTGTTCGGCCTGCACCAGTTCGTCCAGGGCCTCGTGTGGCTTGGGCTGTTCGGTGTCGGAAGCCACACCACGCTGCACGTAGCAGCGACGGTGTTCGTGTTCTATGCCCAGGCCGTGTTGCCGCTGCTAGTGCCGCTGGCCGTCTGGCTGATCGAGCCACGCAGCCGCAGGCGTGTGCTGATCCTCGGGTTGGCAGTGCTGGGCGGCCTGCTCGGGGCCTATGTGGCTTGGGGCCTCATTAAAGTGCCAACTCGGGTTTACGTGCACGACGGCTCGCTGGTGTACGACAACCCGATGACCGAGCAGATCTGGATCGCGGTGGTGTATGTGCTCACGACCTGCGGCTCGCTCATTCTCAGCAGTAGCGTGAGCATACAAATCTTCGGCTGGCTGAACCTCGTGGGCCTGATCGTGGTCTTCCTGGTTGCGCAGTACGCCTTCACTGCGCTGTGGTGCCTGTATGCCGCGCTGGTGAGCGTCGTGCTCTATCTGCACTTCATCGAGCGCCGCATCAACGCGTTGCGCCGCCTACGCGAGCGCGAACAAACACTGAGCCGCGAAGCAGCGGTCGAGCTGGATCAGCTCACCCGCCACTTCCCGCGGCTGCGCCGCTTTCTGTTGCACGCTATCCAGTGATGCCTTCGGGTGTCTCGTCGCAGCCTGTTCGCTCGTGACAGCGCCTGGTGCTTCGCTGGCGAAGTTTCGAGACCGGGCGCCCTCGCTGTCGTTGTCGTCATCGGCGTCCTCATCGAGTAGCCCCGCGGGGGTTGCGACAACGACAACGACAGCGACCTGAGAGGGTCGCGGGACTCGCGCACTGTTGCATTAGATCGTCATCCCGCACCGGGGCGCGGACGACGAGGTCAGGCGCCTTCCTAGCTGAACGCTTCCAGCGCCGCCGCCAGCTCCGCATGCCGCCTGGCGTGCTCGGCTACCGGCACCCCGGCGGCGATCGCGTCCCACGCTTGGCGCAGGCTCGCCGCACCGCCGGTGGGCCCATGCGGGTGGCTGAAGACGCCACGGCCGGGGACGAAGCCGAAGTCCGCGCTGCCGACCTTGGCATGCACCACGGTCAGGGTCGCCGCCGAGTCGCTGCCGCCGGGGACGGGCAGCGCGGGCAGGATCGGCCCCATGGGCTCGGTGCAGGCGGCGATGCATTCGCGCACCTCGGGCTCGGCGGTCATCATGCGTGGGCCGAAGCCGGGCATGATGACGACATCGAAGCCGGCGAGACGTTGCAGCTTAGTGAGCACGCGGGTGTGCACGCCGAAGTTGGGCAGCCGGCTCATGGCCGCGATGACCGGGAAGTGGGCCACCAGCGGCACTTTGGCGTGCTTGCGCAGCATGCGCACGGCGCTGAAGCCGACCGGCAGGGCGTTGACCATGACGGCGTTGGCGCCGTTGCCGACGGCGGTATCGTGCAGGTCGATGAGCCGGTCCACCTCGTCGGTGATGTTGGCGAGATAGACCTTAGGGACGCCGGTCTCCTGCTCCGCCTGGCGGCGGGCGGCGCCGAGCAGCTTGGAGCGCTCCGCCAGCGGTGACCAGTCCGGGTCGGCGAGCATCTCATCGTCCTTGGCGATGTCGAGCCCGCCACGCCAGGCGGCGAGGCCCAGCTCGGCGAAGGGCGCGGGGGCGAGGCCGATGTTGGGCTTGATGACGCCGAAGAAGAAGGGTCGGCCGTGGATCTGCCAGAGGTCGCGCAGCCCGGCGAGGCCGTACCCCGGGCCGTCGAAATGGGCGAGGTAGGCGTCCGGGAATTCGATGTCCAGCAGCTTCACGACGGGGATGCCGGGCGCGAAGTAGGCGCCCTCGCCGAGCACCGCGGAGAGCAGGTTCGGGATGCGCGGGCCGAAGTTGGCGTGCGGATGGGCGATGCGCACCCGGCAGACGCTCACCGGACCGTCCACGGCGGGGTCCAGCGGGCAACTGGTGCCGGACAGCGTCGTCTCGACCTCGAGGTCCACCACCTTGGCCGCGAAGCGCGGGCGGTAGTCCTCGTCCACGCCGACGCGCCGCCACTGCGCCGTGGACTGCTCGCTGGCGAGATGCGCCGCGGCGGCGCGCGGGTCGCCGGTACATTCGATGCGGTAGTCCAGCAGCAGGTGGGCGTCGGCGTCCAACTGCGACAGGTCGGCGTAGAAGCCTGCGATGTCGGCGTCTTGCATGGCGTCCGTCCCCTCAGAAGCTGCCCAGCAACTGGACCATGACCTGGCGCTTCGGCCGCGGTCCGTCCAGCTCCACGAAGAAAACCGACTGCCACTCGCCCAGCAGCAGCTCGCCGTCCGCCACCGGGATGCTCTCGGAGGCGTTGGCGAAGAGGCCGATCAGGTGCGCGTGGGCGTTGTCGCGGTCGTCCACGGGGGCGATGTTGTGGCCGTAGTCGCCGTCGCGCGGCACCAGGCGCTTGAGGAAGGTCACCATGTCCTGCTGCAGCCGCTCCTCGCGCTCGTTGAGGTTGACCCGCGCCGTGGTGTGGCGGGAGATCAGCGTCACCACGCCATCCCGCAACCCGCTGGCCGCGAGCCGCTCGCGCACCGCGGCGGTGATGTCGATGAGCTGGATGGGCTCGGTGGTGGCGAGCTGGATGTGGTCGATGAGGGCATTCATGGGCGGGGCGCGCAATTCTCGGATCAGCCGCGAGCATACTGAAGCAGGCTGCTGCGGGCGAGGGGATGATTGAGTGCGCAGTGCGTGGTGCGAAGTGCGTTGGGGCGCCGCGAGGTGGTGAACCGTGTCATTATTTCTGCACGGTTGTCTTCCCACGCCGCACCCCGCACCCCGTCCACTGGTCGCGGCACCGGGACTGCCGCTCCCACGACACGCGCCCGCGCTTGACCGTCATCATTGTGCACCTGCGGCTGCTGTGTGATTGTGTGATGTTCGGGCGGCCCAGGCCGTCCCGCGTCCTCTGAGCTTCCGCCGATCGCCTCATGCCCCTGTCCGACCTGGTCAATACCTTCGGTCAAGACCTGCTGCGCCGCCATGGCCGGCGGGTGCACAAGCTCGCCATCCACGCGGGCTTCAGTTGCCCGAATCGGGACGGCGCCAAGGGCCGCGGCGGTTGCAGCTTCTGCAACAACGTCTCCTTCAGCCCGAACGCGAAGGCGTTTCCGGACGTCGCCGAGCAGATCGAGGCCGGCCGCCGGGTGGTGCGCAAGCGCACCGGGGCAGAGCGTTTTTTCGCCTACTTCCAGGCGTACACCAACACCTACGGCGATGTCGAGCGCCTAGGTGCGCTCTATCGCGCGGCGCTGGCGGAGCCCGACGTGATCGGCATCTCCGTCGGCACGCGCCCGGACTGCGTGCCGGACGCGGTGCTGGACCTGCTCTGCACGCTCAAGGACGCCGGCCACGAGGTCTGGCTGGAGCTGGGGCTCCAGTCCGCCTTCGACCGGACGCTGGCGCGAGTGAACCGCGGTCACGACTTCGCCGACTATCGCCGCGCGGTGCGTGCGGCGCGACAGCGTGGCCTGCCGGTGTGCACCCATCTCATCATCGGCCTGCCCGGCGAGGGGCGCGAGGCGGCGCTCATGAGCCTGGACCGCGTGCTGGAGCACGGCACCGACGGGCTCAAGCTGCACCCGCTGCACGTGGTGCGGCACACGCTGCTGGCCAAGGAATGGCGCGACGGCGGCTACCGACCGCTGACCATGGAACAGTACATCGCCATCGCCTGCGACCTCATCGAGCGCACGCCCGCCGAGGTCAGCTTCCACCGCGTCACCGGCACCGCCGGCCGTGACATTCTGCTGGCTCCCGACTGGTGCGCCAAGAAATGGGCCGTGCTGAATGGCATCGAGGCCGAACTGCGGCGTCGCGGCACGCGGCACGGCGCGCGGTCGGCGGAGCGGATTGCGGCATGACCGGAATAAAGTGCGTGGTGCGAAGTGCGGGACGCCCGAGCCGCTTGGTCGCTCCTCGCACTTCGCACTGCAACTCGGACAGCCGCCCATCGGCCCCGGCGCCAGCGTCGCCAATCGAATCAGACCCCAACACGAGAATAGCCCATGGAACTCGTCTGCCCCGCCGGTAACCTGCCGTCGCTGAAGGCCGCCGTGGACAACGGCGCCGACGCCGTCTACACGGGCTTCCGCGACGACACCAATGCCAGGCACTTCGCCGGGCTCAACTTCACGCCGAACAAGCTCGCCGAGGCCCTGCGCTACGCCAAGCAGAAGGGCAAGCGGGTGTTCATCGCGCTCAACACCTATCCGCGTCCGGACGGCTTCGAGCGCTGGCAGCGGGCGGTGGACCAGGCGGCGGACCTGGGCGTCGACGCGCTCATCGCCGCCGACATTGGCGTGCTGGACTACGCGGCCAAGCACCAGCCGGGGCTCAATCTGCACCTGTCGGTGCAGGGCTCGGCCACCAACTACGAGGCGCTGCGCTTCTACAAGGACCACTTCGGCATCAGGCGCGCGGTGCTGCCGCGGGTGCTGTCCATCGCGCAGGTGCAGCACGTCATCGAGAACAGCCCGGTGGAGATCGAGGTGTTCGGCTTCGGCAGCCTGTGCGTGATGGTGGAGGGGCGCTGCATCCTGTCGTCCTACGCCACCGGGCGCTCGCCCAACACCTTCGGCGCCTGCTCGCCGGCGAGCCACGTGGAGTGGATCGAGACCGACTCGGGCCTGGACACCCGCTTGGGCGGCGTGCTGATCCAGCGCCATCCCAAGGGCGAGAACGTCGGCTATCCGACCCTCTGCAAGGGCACCTACCGCGCCGGCGGCAACACCTACCACGCCATCGAAGACCCCACCAGCCTCAACGTCATGGAGCTGCTGCCGCAGCTGGCGCAGGCCGGCGTCTCGGCCATCAAGATCGAGGGCCGTCAGCGCAGCCCCGTCTATGTCGCGCAGGTGACGCGCGTCTGGCGGCAGGCGCTGGACGCCTTCAAGCGCGACCCGGCAGGCTTCACGCCGCGGCCGGAGTGGACCGCCGAGCTGGCCAAGGTGTCCGAGGGCGCGCAGACCACCCTTGGCCCCTACCACCGTCCCTGGCAATAAGCGCGGGAGCCGTATCCATGTCCGAAACCACCACCAAACCCCGACTCTCCCTCGGCCCGATCTCCTACTACTGGCCCAAGGACCAGGTGGACGAGTTCTATGCAATGGTGGCCGAGAGCCCCGTCGACATCGTCTATGTCGGCGAGACCATTTGCTCCAAGCGCAACCAGGTGCGCTGGGAGGACTGGCTCGAGATCGCGGCAACCCTCAAGGCGGCCGGCAAGGAGGTGGTGCTGTCCACCCTGGCGCTGCTGGAGGCGGAGTCCGAGCTCAAGCGCCTGCGCGCCATCTGCGGCCAGGACGACCACCTGGTGGAGGCCAACGACATCGGCGCCGTGCAGCTCCGGCGTGGGCGGCCCTTCGCCGTCGGCCACAGCGTCAACGTCTACAACGACCGCACCCTGGAGCTGCTCGCCGCCGACGGCTGCATGCGCTGGGTGCTGCCGGTGGAGCTGACCCGCGAGACCCTCGCGGACATGCAGCAGCGCCGCCCCGAGGGCATCGAGACCGAGGTCTACGCCTACGGCCGCCTGCCGCTCGCCTACTCGGCGCGCTGCTTCACCGCCCGCGCCCGCAACCTGCCTAAGGACGACTGTCGCGACGCCTGCATCGACCACCCCGACGGCATGGTCGTCGAGACCCAGGACGACAACCGCTTCCTGGCGCTCAACGGCATCCAGACCCAGTCCGCCCGTACCATGAACCTGCTGCCGGCACTGGACGACCTGCGCGGCCTCGGTGTGGACATCCTGCGCATCAGCCCGCAGTCCCAGCACACCGATAAGGTCATTGATATCTTCCAGCAGGTGCTCACCGGCGAGATGGAACCCGCCGCGTCCGCGGAGCCCCTCGCCAAGCTCATGCCTACCGGCCCCTGCGACGGCTACTGGCACGGCGCCGCCGGCATGGACGCGCTGGCCGCCGCCTGACTCGCCTCTCCGTCGCGCGATCGGCACCGGCCACGCTGACCCGCCGAAGCGAAGCCCAGTCCACCCTAGGACGGCGTCGGCACCCCTTGGGGGCGCCGAGTTGCACTCGGCCGCGCCCGCCGCGGGCTCAATGCCCGCGGTGGGCGCTCATCCGCCGGACAGACGTTGCACTATCGTATGGGCACCGCAGCGCCGCCGGCGCGGCATCGAGCCGCGCCGGCGGCGGGCCGAGTGCAACTCGGCGGCCCAAAAGAGCCGAGTAAAACTCGGCGCCCCCGGGCGGCACCTGAGCTCCGCCTGCCCTCGCTCAGAACGCGTACAGGAACTTGAACCAGAGGCTGCCACCCTCGGGCCGGTTCTCCACCGCCGTCTCCGCCAGGTACTTCAGCGTGAAGGCCATGTTCTTGTGGTCGTACTTGACCTCCGGGCCGATGGCGAAGGCGCGCCCCCTGAAGCCGCCGAGGAAGGTGCGCCCGTCCAGTTCGTCATCCGTGGTCTGCTGGTAGTAGTAGCCGCCGACGCCGAGGCTCCAGGGCCCGGTGTGATAGCCGATGGTGTAGTCCGCGTGGAACGCCTGCCCGGAGTGGTAGTTGGTGGCGTTGTTCTCCGTGCTGAAGTCGTACATCAGCTTTGCGGATGCCTCGAAGCCGGCCTGGTTCAGATAGGTGAACGCGAAGATCGGCTCGAAGGTCCAGTAGTTGCGGCCGATGTTGGCGAGCCAATCCTTGTCGTAGGCCCCGGTGGGCAGATAGATGTCGACGCCCGTGGTCACGTGCCAGTCCTTGCCGTGCCAGCCGAGGATGAACGGATCGACGATGATGTCGCCCAAGCCGAAGCGGTCTTCGGTCTCACGCGGAAACGGTGGCGCGATGCGTCTGGAGACATCCACGTTGGCCAGCGGCACGAAGGCGTGCAGCGCCCAGTTGGCGCCAAGCACCTTGTGCTCGGTCACGTGGATGAAACGGAAGGTGTTGGCGACGACATCGAGGTTGAAGTCCTGGAACAGCCGCCCGCCGTCGCCGTCGCGGAACGAGTCGGCGCTATACCAACTGAGATAGTCGATGAAGTAGTTTCCGGGCGGCGGCAGCGCGCCGACCATGAAGTCCTCGGCGCCGTTCGGATAGTGCGAGCCGCCGCCCTCGGTGGCGATGGCCGGTGTGCCCGCGACCAGCGCCGCCGTGGCGACGGCTGCGATGACGGCCGTCTTTCTTGTCGAGTCCTGAGCCGTGCCGGAAGTCTGCCCGTGGTCGCTGCTCGTGCGATGGCCTGTTCGATGCATGCTCTGTCCCCTTGCGTGAATTGTAGCGATCACGCAACACATCCGGGCCGACCGCGCCAAGCAAGGCGCGGCGCATGACCGCTGACGGTTACGCAACAGTACTATTGCTGCAACACACGCGCGGTGCATTGACCTGGGTTCAGCATCCCGGCGAGCAACGGGGGCGGACATACGCCGGGTGCAGCATGGCGAGGGTGCTCTGGGCCCCACGCTCCGGCATTGGCTTCGAGCGCCATGTCGGGCTTCGTGCCTCAGCCCGACCTACGGGCGCGGTAGGTCGGGCCGACGTGAGAAGGCCCGACGCTCCCGCTCACAGGGCAGCCCCCGCTTCGGATCGGGCCCGGGGCCGGCGCAGCAGGCTGCGGCCGTCGGCGAGGGCGACGATGGCGAGGTAGAGCGCCATGAGCACACTGCCAGCGGCGAGGTGGTGCCAGCCGAGGTCGGTGGTGAGCCAGCGGCCGGCGCCGTAGAGCCCGAGCCCCAGCACGATGTAGCCCGCGACCCGCGGCACGTCGTAGGGCACCGGGTAGTAGCGCCGGCCGAGGCCATAGGACAGCGCGACCATGACGCTGTAGCAGGCGAGATGCGCCCATGCGGCGCCCTCGTAGCCGATGCGAGGCACCAGCAGCCACAGGATTATCACGGTGATGCCGGCGCCGGTGAGCGACACCCAGGCGCCCATCAGGGTGCGGTCGGTGAGCTTGTACCAGATGGACAGGTTCACGTAGACGCCGAGCAGCAGATTCGCCAGCAGCAGCACCGGCACCACGTGCAGTCCCTCGCGGTAGGCGCTGCCGACGAAGTACTGGAACACGTCGAGGTACAGCGTCACCAACAGGAAGATGAACACGCAGAAGATGACGAACCAGTTCAGCACCAGCGCGTACACCTGGCGCGCGTTCTGCTCTCTGGCGTAATTGAAGAAGAACGGCTCGCCGGCATAGCGGAACGCCTGGATGAAGAGCGTCATCAGGATGGAGAGCTTGTAGCAGGCGCTGTAGATGCCGAGCTGCGCCATGTTGGTGGCGTCGTCATACGGCAGCAGGTACTTGAGCGCGGCGCGGTCGAGCATCTCGTTGACGATGCCGGCGGTGCCGATGACCACCATGGGCAGCGAATAGCGCAGGATGCGCTTGAACAGCGCACGGTCGAAGCCCGTCAGCGCGCCGCGGAACTGCGGCGTCAGCAGCAAAAGCTTGAGCACGCTCGCCGCCAGGTTGGAGATGAAGACGTAGCCGACGCCGATCTCGGGGTTCCAGATCTGGCCGAGGAAGGAGCTTGGGTCCGCCTCGTAGGCGTGCCGGCAGAGCACGATGAAGAAGACATTGAGCCCGATGTTGGCGCCGATCTCGATGAGCTTGATGCCGGCGAACTGAAACGCCCTGTCCTCCGCCCGCAGCCGTGCGAAGGCGGCGTTGCCCACCGAGTCCATGGCCAGAATCGCCGCCACCCACCAGATGTATTCCGGGTGGTCGGCGTGGCGCAGCAGGTCCGCGACGGACTGCTGGAATACCACCGCCGCCAGGAGCATCGCGCCGTTGGCGAGCACCAGGAACCGCACCACTGTCGCCAGCACTGTGCTCGGGTCGTCGTCGCCCTTGGAACGAAAGCGGAAGTAGCCCGTCTCCATGCCGAAGGTCATCAGCACCGCCAGGAAGCCCATGTAGGCATAGAACTCGGCGACGACGCCGTAGTCCGCCGGCACGAAGGTGTAGGTGTAGAGCGGCACCAGCAGGTAGTTGAGGAACCTGCCGATGATGCTGCTGAGGCCATAGACGGCGGTCTGGGAGGCGAGGCGCTTGAGGGGGTTCACGTCGGAGTTCTTGGGGGCGGCCGTGGGTCAGGTTGGTATCGGCGGCATTGTCGCACGCCGCCGCGAAGGCTCGCCCCTCGGCGCTTGACGCCGCTACTTGACGGGCGTAGCGTCGAGAACCGAATTTGAATCGAATTTGGTTCGACGCGATGACTGACAATGTGCTGAGCTTGAGTCAATTCAAGGCTGACGCGAGCCGGCTGCTGGACCAGGTCCGCGATGAGCCCACCACGCTGGTCCTGACCCAGAACGGTCGTGCCCGCGCCGTGGTGCAGGATTACGCGCAGTACCAGGCGCGCGAGCGCGCCATGCTGATGTTGAAGCTGATGGCCGAGGGTGAGCGGGACGTCAGCAGTGGGGACACGCTGCCGCAGGCAGAGGTCTTCGCGGAGCTGCGGCAGCGGCTGCAGGCGCTGCGCGACGAGCGCGATGGCTGAGCGAGCGGTCAGTTGGACCCGCACCGCCCGGCGCGACCTCCATGCCATCGTCGGCTACATCGCCGAGGACAACCTCGAGAACGCCTTCGCCGTGCTGGATCGGCTGCAGGCGCGGGCGGAAACCCTATCGGACAATGCGCAACGCGGCCGCGTCGTGCCGGAACTGCGCGCAATCGACGTGTATCAATACCGCGAGCTCATCGAAAAACCCTGGCGAATCGTCTACCGGATCGAGCGGGACGCGGTGCTGATCATGGCCGTGCTCGATGGCCGGCGGGACCTGAGATCCGTGCTGCTGGAACGCCTGGTCAGGGTGTAGCGTGCCCACTTGATACCGCGCCCGATGGTCAGCGCTCCCGCGTCAGGTGGGCCTGCACCATCTTGAGCTCACCGTAGGAGCAGTCGTCGCCGAGCGCCTGCTTGGCCGCGCTGAGCCCTGCCGCCCCCGTCTCGGCGAGCGCGGCGCTGATGCGCGCGAGCTCGTCTTCTCCGATGAAGTCCGTGACCGCGACCTCGCCGGTGCCGATGTAGTGGGCGAGGTGGCCCTCGATAGTGGTGGGCTTGAGCCCGCGGCGGCTGGCGATCTCCTCGATGCTCAGGCCCTCCTGGTACAGGCGATAGCTGGCCAATCGGGTATCGCCTTCTGCTGCGCCTGCCTTGGTCTTGGCTTCTCGGGCGGCCCCGGGCCGGGTCGTCGGGTCGATGTCGTTGCGCCGGCAGTGGTCCGAGACGATGTCCAGCACCTCCTTGCCATAACGCTCGACGGTGCGCTTGCCGATGCCTTTGATCCTGCACAACGCCTCGGGACTGTCCGGCAGGGTCTCGGCGATTTGCCGCAGGACGGCGCGGGTGAGGATGCGATAGCGGGTTACGCCCTCGCGCTCTTCCGCTTCCCCCGTGCGGGCGCGCCAGCGCCGCAGCGCCGCCAGCAGGCTGTCGTCGTTGGCATCGGGCAGCTGGTCGTCCGGTCGCCGGGCCGGCCCTTTCTGCATCGGCGGCCCGCCGGCCTCGGCGTCGATGCCGGCCTTGGCCAGCTCGGCAAGATAGTCGGACGTCGAGAAGCGCTCGCGGCAGCTCTCGATGCAGGCGGTCTTGATGGTCAGGACCTTGCGCAGCTCGTCAACGGCCTGGCGGAGCGTCTTGCGCAGGGCCTGGTTGTCGGTGTCGAACGCGAAGGCATCGAGCCACGGGACCAGCCCCTCCCGCAGCGCCTCGTCGAAATAGGCGGACGCCTTGCGCACGCGCTCCTGGACATGGTCGTCGTCTTCCGGCGGCAGGTCGGCCCGGAACCGTGACTGGAGCTGGTGGCGAAACTTGGCGCCGACCCCGACCACCTGCTCCAGCGTCTGCCGCTCCAGCGCGTCCATGTCGTGCGCGCCGCTCACGTCGAGGACGCGCTCATTGTCGCGCAGCACGCCGAGGAGCCGCCGCAGCCGGGCGCCGAGAGCGTCGAAGTCCCAGCATTCCAGCAGCAGCCGCTGCTGGTAGGCGATGCGCGCCTGATCGAGCTGTTCCCGGGTGGGCGGATGACGGCTCGCCTCGGCGGAGTAGTGCGCCACACGCTGATCGGTCATGACCGCCCGGCGTGGGATCGGCGTGCTGAGCGCCATGCCCTCGAAGGTCTTGCAGCGGCTCAGGGCAACGTAGACCTGCCCGTGAGAGAAGGCGGCACCGGCGTCGATGATGGCCCGCTCGAACGTCAGGCCCTGACTCTTGTGAATGGTAATGGCCCAGGCGAGGCGCAGCGGGTATTGGATGAAGGTACCGATGACCTCCTCGGTGATCTCCTTGGTCTGCGGGTCAATAGTGTACTTGATGTTATCCCAGGTGACCGGCTCGACGTCGATTTCGCTGCCGTCGCCAGCGCATTGCACGACGATGCGCTCTCGCTCCAGGTGCGTGACGGTGCCTATTTTGCCGTTGAAGTAGCGCTTTTCCGCCGCACCGTCGTTGCGCACGAACATGACCTGGGCGCCCTGCTTGAGAGTCAGCGCTTCGGCGGTGGGATAGCTGTGGGCCGGGTAGTCCCCCTCAATGCGCGCCGTAAAGGTGTGGGGCTTGCCGGCAAGCGCATGCAGGCGTGCCTCGTTGATGCGATCGGCGCCGCGGTTGTGCGTGGTCAGGGTGATGTAGCCGTCCGCGTCGTCCGGCTGGAACCGCTCAATGTGGCGGGAATTGAGCCGCGCCAGGGCCGCATCGTCCAGCCGGCTGTCGCGTACCAGGTTCAGGAGCTCGATGAAGTCCGCGTCGGACTGCCGGTAGATGTGCTCGAGGGCGATCTGCACCACCCGGGTATTCTGAAGCGCCTTGCTGCTGAAGAAATAGCCGGACTCGTAGCGCTCTCGCAGGATGCCCCAATCCTGCCCGGGCACCACGGGCGCGAGCTGATGCAGGTCGCCGATCATCAGGAGCTGCACGCCGCCGAAGGGCAGGTTGGAGCGGCGCTGGTTGCGCAGCACGAAGTCCACCGCGTCGAGCAGGTCGCAGCGGACCATGCTGATCTCGTCGATCACCAGCAGGTCCAGGCTCTGGATGATGTCGCGCTTCTGCCGGTTCAGCCGGTGCGCCGCCGCTTGGCGCTCGGTCTCGCCGCCGGGCACAAAGGGGCCGAACGGCAGCTGGAAGAAGGAGTGCAGGGTCACGCCGCCGGCGTTGATCGCCGCCACGCCGGTGGGCGCGGTGACGATCATGCGCTTGGGCGGGCGCCGCGCCAGCGCGTGCAGGAAGGTGGTCTTGCCGGTACCGGCCTTGCCGGTCAGGAAGACGCTGTGGTCGGTATCGCGAATGAACGCCCGTGCCAGTTCCAACTGCGGATTTGGCATTGTCTTCTCGATGACGCTGTGTGCCCCGTGACTCTCCAGTCCGGGGATTATTATGCATATCAAGGTCCGCGGGAGCGCCGAGTTGCACTCGCCCCGGAGCGCCGAGTTGTACTCGGCGCGCCGCCGGCGCGGCTCAATGCCGCGCAGGCGGCGTCAGCGCGCCAACCGCAGCTGCCCCTTCCAACCGCCGCACGGCGCCTGCCACGGGCATCGAGCCCGCGGCAGGCGCGGCCGACTGCAAGTCGGCGCCCCCAGGAGCCGAGTACAACTCGGCGCCCTCACGCCGCCGCCCTCGGGTCAGCTCGCGGCGGCGAGCGGGGGCACGCCGCGGGTGTCGTCGTGGCCGGTCAGCAGCTCGCGCTCGAAGGCGGTCCAGTCCACGCGCGCCCCCAGGTGCTCGGCCACCAGACGCATGTCCTGCTCGGCGTTGCCGAGGCAGCTGGTGCCGCCGGGCGACGGCGTCATGTTGAAAACGATGCCGTGGCCGTCGAGGATCTTGACCTCGCCCATCTTCAGCTCGCGGGTGCGGCGGTCGATGAGCTGGGGGCGGACGCCGCCGTAGCCGTGGGCGTATTCGATATCCCGCACGCGCAAGTCCGGGACGATCTTGCGGATCTCGCGCAGGAACAGCCGGCGGTTCAGGCCGGGCACCTCGTAGAGGAAGTTGCGCAGCACGTAATTGCGCACGTCGCGGACCTTCATCAGGTCCCATAGGGTCGCCACCACGTCCCGGTCCAGGTTCAGCACGCGGAAGAAGTCGCGGATGGTGGCGCGGTTGTAGCGCTCGAGCATGGGCAGCATCAGCGCCGTCGGGCCGAAGCGGGTCTTGCCGTCGGTGACGATGTCACGATCGCCATGCACGGCGGCGAACGGCAGCTTCGGGTTCTGCACCGTGTAGACCTTGCCGTTCAGCGCCTCCGGGGCGAAGTAGAACGACCCCGCCACCGGCAGGCAGGAGTACTCCAGCCCGAAGCCCATCTGCTGCGCCATCAGCAGCGAGTGCCCGCCGGCACACACCACCACGGAGCGCGCCAGCATAGGGCCGCGGCTCGTCTGCAGCACGTAGTCGTTACCGTCCTTGGCGATGTCCGACACCGCCGTGCCGTAGAGCTGGCTGACATGCCGGTCGGCCGCGCGGTCGATGCGCACGCACTGGGCCGAAAACGACTCCGCCAGCGCCTGGAAGTCCACGGCGCAGTAGTCGTCCGGCGTGCCGGTGGCGACGATCTCCTCCTTGCGCCAGGCACCGTCCACCAGCGCGACGTTGGGCTCCAGGTCCGCGATGTCGTGACGCTCCAGGAGCTGCATGCGCGGATACAGATCGCGGAATGCCTGGAAGCGCCCGCGCAGGTAGCCGCACTCCCGTGCCCCGACGCCAAGCACCATCTTCGGCATGCGATGAATGATGCGGTCGCGCTCGCGGCTTGGCAGCTTGGTGGCGTAGTTGACGATCATCGACGCGGTGCGCTTCACCGCCGCCGCCTTCTCCAGGCTGTAGTTGGTCTCGATATCGCCGAAGTGGATGGTCTGGCTGTTGTTGTGAGCGTGAGAGTTGACCTGCGCCGGGCGCTCGCGGCGCTCCAGCAGCAACAGGCGCTTGAGGTCGGTGAACCGCGCCAGCTCGTAGAGCAGCGCGGTGCCGGTTACGCCGCCGCCGACGATGACGCAGTCGGAGTGGGTCGAGGCTGTCATGGGCTCGGACTCCTGATCGATCCGGGCCGCGGCGCCCGATGCACCGCAGTTGCGCGCTAGGTTATGGCGGCGAAAGACCCACAACCAGCCAATGGCATCGGTTCAAAGTATTGGGATTTCGGATGCAGCCTGACGGAAGCCAGCTTCAGCCTTGCACCAGAAAGCGGCGCACCGCCCCAATCCGGCGCAACTCGTTTAGGCGGTCACTGGGCACGCGCCCCGAGAGCAGGCCGAGGCCTCGGTCCCGGGCGTGCATGCGGGAGCAGATGCGTGCGCGGATTCGCACGCCTGGGGCCAACCGCGCTCTGCGCGCGATCCGACGGCAAAGCCATTCGCGGTCTTGGCGCACAATTTGCTTAACCTTCGAGCGTCGCAACCGGTATCCGCAGCACGCGTCACGACCAAACCCCCGCCGTGTCAACCGCCTTCCAGAGTCAGTCCTTTCGCAGCCTCGACGCGCGCAGCGCGACCGCCGGCAGTCCCACCATCTCGGCCTACCACGAGTTCTACCAAGACGACTTCCGCCCCCGTGAGCACTACCTGCCCATGTGGGAGCACATCCAGCGCGCCGGGCAGCACCTGCTCGGCGACAAGGCGCGGGAGGCGCACCTGGCGCTGCACACAGAGGGGGTGACCTTCACGGTCTACTCGGATTCGGACCAGGGCATCGAGCGGGTCTGGCCGTTCGACATCCTGCCGCGCATCATCACGGCCGCGGAATGGGCGCACATCGAGGCGGGGCTGAAGCAGCGCATCCGCGCGCTGAACCTGTTCTTGAAGGACCTCTATCACGGCCAGCGCATCCTCAAGGACCGGGTGCTGCCGCCGGAGCTGATCTTCCGCGGCAAGGACTTCTGCCGCGAGATCATGGACATCGACGCCCCGCACGACATCTATACCCACATCGGCGGCGTGGACCTGATCCGCGACGAGGAAGGCCGCTACCTGGTGCTGGAGGACAACCTGCGCACGCCCTCGGGCGTGTCGTACATGATCGAGAACCGCGTCGTGGAGCGGCGCATCCTGCCGGAGTTCTTCGAGCGCTACCGGGTGCGCCGCGTGGAGCACTACCCTGCCCTGCTGCTGCAGGCGCTGCGGCACCTGTCGCCGCGCGGCAAGGACCGGGCGAACATCGTCGTGCTGACGCCGGGCATCTTCAACTCGGCCTATTTCGAGCACACCTTCCTGGCCAAGGAGATGGGCGTGGAACTGGCCGAGGGGCGGGACCTGGTCTGCAAGAACGACTGCGTCTACCTCAAGACCACCCACGGCCTGCAACGGGTCGACGTCATCTACCGGCGGGTGGACGACGCCTTTCTGGACCCGCTGGTGTTCCGCGCCGACTCGGTGCTCGGCGTCGCCGGCGTCATCAACGCCTGGCGCGCCGGCAACGTCGCGCTCGTGAACGCACCGGGCTCCGGCATCGCCGACGACAAGGCGGTCTACGCCCATGTACCGGACATCATCCGCTACTACCTGGGCGAGGCGCCGATCCTCAAACAGGTGCCCACCTATCAGATGACCCACGCCAATGACCGTGCCTACGTGCTCGACAACCTGGAGCGCATGGTAGTCAAGGCCGTCGCCGAGTCCGGCGGCTACGGCATGCTGATGGGCCCGAGCTCCACACCCAACCAGCGCACCGAATTCGCCCGCAAGGTGCAGGCCGACCCACGCAACTACATCGCCCAGCCCGTGGTCCAGCTCTCCCGCCACATCTGCTACCTGGACGGCGAGTTGGAATCCCGCCACCTGGATTTGCGCCCCTTCATCATCTACGGCGACGGCATCGACGTGGTGCCGGGCGGCCTGACGCGGGTGGCGATGACCAAGGGCTCGCTGGTGGTGAACTCCTCGCAGGGCGGGGGGAGCAAGGACACTTGGGTGTTGGCGGAATGAAGGTAAGCAGAAGTACGGAGTTCGGGGTACAGAGTACGAGGGCGGCCGGCGCGAGTCTCGCGGTGCCCGCAAAGACAATCGTTGCTGCCCGGTCCCAAGGACGTCGAAGGTACGGACCACGGCTCGTTGCCTGCCGAGGGACCGGGTTCCGCCACCGTACTCCGTACTCCGTACTCCGTACCATCCCCCGCACCGGCGTCCGCCCCGAGCCCCTGTCGCCATCTCCATGCTGAGCCGCATCGCCGAATCCCTCTATTGGATGTCCCGCAACCTGGAGCGCGCCGACGACACCGCGCGCATCCTGGACATCAACGTCCGCCACATGCTGGAGGCGGACGAGGGTGCCACCGAGGAGATGCAGTGGCGGCCGCTGCTCACCATCGTCGACGCCGATGAGCCCTACCTGGAACGCCACCCGGACGGGCAGGTGACGGTGCAGCGGGTGATCCGCTTCCTGACCCAGGGTCCGGATTACCCGAGTTCGCTCTATAACAGTCTTAGGCTGGCCCGCGAGAACGCCCGCGTGGTGCGCGACCGCATCTCGCAAGAGATGTGGGAGGCCATCAACGAGTTCTGGCTTGCCACCGACAGGCATCTTCAGGCCAAGCTCCAACCGTGGAGGGCGGCGGAGTTTTATGCCTACGTGCACCGCGAGGTGGCGCTCTTCTTCGGCCTCAGCCAGAGCACCATGATGCGCGGCGAGGCGTACGGCTTCACGGCGCTGGGCAGCCTCCAGGAGCGCGCCGACATGACCGCGCGCATCCTGGACGTGCGCTATCACTTGCTGCTGCCGGACCTGACCCTCGTGGGCTCGCCGCTGGACTACTACCAATGGGGCGCGCTGCTCAAGTCCCTGTCCGGCTTCGAGGCCTACCGGCGCAAGTACCACGCCGGCATCCGCCCCATCGACGTGGTGGAGTTCGTGCTGCTGGACCCGGCGTACCCACGCTCGCTCCGCTACTGCCTGGACGGCATGGAGCGCGCCCTTGCCCGCATCGGCTATCTGCCGGACGGCGCCGTTCCGGCGCGCATGCAGGCGCTGCGCGAGCACCTGGCCGACGTCTCGCCACGTGGCGTGCTGGAGCAGGGACTGCACGAGTATCTGGAGCGCTTCCTGACCCTGCTCGCGGACCTCACGGGCGCGCTGCAAAACGACTACTTCGAGGCCCATATGGCGGACGCCGCCGACGCCGGAGTCGAGGCATGAAGCTCCGCATCCACCGCAGCGAGCAGATCGCCTTCGACGGACCCGTGCGCGAGCACCACCTGGAGTGGCGCTGCGCGCCCTGGGACGACGCCGGCCAGCGCCTGCACCGGCTGGAGCTGAGCTGCCAGCCCGTGGCGGCGCTCGCCTCACACCGCGACTGCTTCGGCAATCAGGTGCACCGCACCGCGCTGCTGGGCGCCCACGACGGCCTGACCCTGCACATGGAGGCCGAGGTCGAGACGCAGCTGGACGACCCCTTCGACTTCAAGCCGGTGCCGCTGGAGCGTGAGCGCGAATGGCTCCGCAACGCCCTGCGCGAGGCGCCGCGGCTGTGGGACCTGGTGCTCGCCCGCAACGCCGCATCGCCGCTGCTGGATGCCCTGATGAACGGCGACTCGGCCGCGGATCTCGGCGTGCATGCGGCCGTCGCCGACGGGCTGCCGGTGCCGGGCGCTGGCACTGCGCTGTTCGCGAGTCTCCAAGCCGCAAACAGTTGGATCGGCGCCACGTGCGCCACCACCGACCCCGCCGACATGGATGCCGACGACGGCGCCGAAGCCGCTGCTCGGGGGCCCAGCGCCGACACCCCTCTGCGCAGCGCCGCGGGCAGCACCACAGAGCTCGCGCTGCTGCTGCTTGCCGTCGCCCGCGGCTGGGGCCTGCCGGCGCGGTTGGTGAGCGGCTATCGCCACGCCGCTACCGGCTTCGGTCACTCAACGGCGCATGCAGGCCTGCACTACTGGGCCGAGGTGCTGGTGCCAGGCGCCGGCTGGCGCGGCTTCGACCCCGCGCTCGGGCGGCTGGCGGACGGCGCGTACGTGCGGCTCGCCGTCGGGCGGGATGCGGGCGACCTGCAGGGACTGCGCCAGAGCTGGAAGGGGGAAGGCGGTCTCGGCGAAGCGCGCACCGAGATCTTGGTGGAACCGCTGGGATGAGCTGTTGATTGGCCATCCCGGCTAGAACCGGTAAGCATGGCTTACCGACACCCATCGTCGGGTTACGCTGCGCTGACCCGACCTACACGGAATACTTTCATGGTCTCGAAACGCATCCCCCGCAGGCCAAGACTACGGTGTCCACGTTGTTTCTGAACCGTTAAAAACTCTGCGCTTCCCGCAGAAAAAAAAGCCAAGGCCCGGGATTGGCCCCAGGGCCTTGGCGGTCAGTCCGCCCGTGATCCGGCGGCAGCCTGCGATCGCTTGGCTGCCGCGGATGCTTGCGGGGTCGGGCGGGCCAGGGGGGAAGCTTAGTCGAGGAACGGGTTCTTCGCCGCTTCCGTCTTGTGGTGCGTGTCGACCTGTTGGACCTCGACGACAGCCGGCTTGTTGTCCTGCTTGGCGGCGACTTCGTCTTCCGTCACAACGGCAGCGGTGGAGACACCACCGACGACCAGTGCTGCAATGGCAAGTGCTTCGAGCATCTTAAGTCTCCTGCTCAGTTGGGTTTGAACGTTGAGGAGTAGTATATAAGCAGATTCTAAAATTGGAAGTAACAAATCGTAACAGGGCGTGTAACATTCCCCGAAAGTTACACCGCAAAAATTAGGGTTTTCCGCCAGATTCGGCAGATTCGCCAGATTCGTTGGCCAGGCAGCGCCAGCACCCACATGCAGGCCGGCCCGGCGAGCCAGGCCGGACAGCCGTCAGGATCCCGCCTCCAGCGCCCGCTGCGACCGGGTGCGGAACACCCGCATCTCCTTCGCCGCCTGCACGTCGCCCTTGGACTCGGCGGCGGCAATGCCGTGGTCGAACGCCTTCATGGCTTCCTCGTGCCGGCCGGCGGCGGCGAGCGCCTTGCCATAGAGCTTCCAGGCGGCGGAGTAGCCCGGCTCCATGCGCACCGCCTCGGCAAGGTGCTCCAGCGCGACGTCGAGGCGGTCGGCCTTTAGATACTCGTTGCCGAGGCCGTAGCGCAGCAGTGCGGAGTCCTGCCCATGGGCAAGCATGGTTTCGAGGTTGTCGATGATGCTCATGCTGGCTTCACCCTCTTGGTCATCATGTGTGTCTCGGCCCGGGCGGGCTATGCCGCGGCGGACGGATACCGGAGAGATCCCCAAGCCACCGCGGCAATGCACCGCCTGGGCAGCGCCGGGCCCAGCCCGGTGGAAACCCGATATCCTCGACCACAGACAACGAGGAACGCCATGCATGCCCGCATCGACTCCGCCGTCCAGGCAAATTCATGCGTCGCCCCGGCCTGCACGTGTACCTGGGGATGCCGCTGGACGAGCGGAAGGCGGGGCGCGCACTGTGGCTTTCGCGGCGCTCACCTACCCGAAAGGCCGCGCCCGAGGAACATAGGATGCGACGCTGAGTCGATGGCAGTAAACCCGGTGCAGGGTGACAGGCGTTGGGGCTGCGCCGCGGAAATTTCAAGACCGGGCTCCGTCGTTGTCATAATCGGAGTCGTGATCGAATATCCGCGCGGCTGAGGTCACGATTACGACAACGACAACGACAACGAAAGCAAAATTGGGAGAAGCGCTCCCCTAGCCCCTAGCCCCTAGCCCCTAGCCCCTAGCCCCTCTTGAGATGCAAGCCATTCTCTTTGACCTCGACGGTGTCCTCTATCAGGGCGACACGCTGCTTCCGGGCGCGGCCGAGACCGTCGCCTGGGCGCGCGCCGAGTGCATCCCGCACTTGTTCCTCACCAACACCAGCTCGCGGCCGCGGGCAGCCATCGCCGAGAAGCTCGCGCAGCTCGGCATCGAGGTGGCAGCCGAGCAGATCCTGGCGCCGCCGGCGGCCGCGTGCACCTGGCTGCGGGCGGAGGGCATCGAGGACATCGCACTGTTCGCACCGGCCGCCACCGCGGTGGACTTCGCCGGGCTCAACCTATTGCCGGCGAACGCCGAGCGCGGCGCCGGCGCGGTGGTAGTGGGCGACCTCGCCGAGGGTTGGGACTTCAGGACGCTGAACCGGGCCTTCCGGCTGCTGGTGGCCAAGCCGGCGCCGCGGCTGCTGGCGCTGGGCATGACCCGGTACTGGCACGCCGCGGGCGGGCTGCAACTGGACGCGGGGCCTTTCGTGGCGGCGCTGCAATACGCCTCCGGCATCGAGCCCGTGGTGCTCGGCAAGCCGGCGGCGGCCTTCTTCGACACCGGCGTCGCCGCGGTGGGGAGCCTGCCCGCGCGGACACTGATGATCGGCGATGACATCCGCGGCGACGTGGCCGGCGCGCAGCGCGCGGGACTGAAGGCGGCGCTGGTGCGCACGGGCAAATTCCGCCCCGCCGATCTGCACGGGGATGTTCGCCCGGATGCGGTGTTCGACACCGTGGGCCATCTGCCAGCCTGGTGGCAACGGCACGCGGGTTGACCGGCGCCAGGCTCGCCGGGAAGCCGACTCAACGCTGCCAGAATGCCGGCGTGAGCAGCACGACCAGCGTAAAGACCTCCAACCGCCCCAGGAGCATCGCGAAGCAGAGTATCCAGATGCCCACGTCGTGCATGTCGAAGTAATGCGCACCGACGGTGGCAAGGCCCGGCCCCAGGTTGTTCATGCAGGCCGCCACCGCCGAGAAGGAGGTCAGCAGATCGAGACCCGTCGCCGCCAGCGCCAGGTACATGATCACGAACGCGGCCACGTACAGCGAGAAGAAGCCCCAGACGGCATCGACGATGCGGTGGCTGATGACCTTGTCGCCCACGCGCACCGGCATTTGTGCACTCGGATGGATGAGCCGGCCGATCTCACGCATGCCCTGCTTGATGAGCAATAGAAACCTGATCTGCTTGATGCCGCCGCCCGTGGAGCCGGCGCAGCCGCCGACGAAGGCCAGGAACAGCAGCATGATCTCGATGAACGGCGGCCAGTTATAGAACTGCGCCGTCGTAAAACCGGTGGTGGTGCCCACCGAGACCACCTGGAACAGGCCGTTGGTGAAGGCTTCCTCCCAGTCGATGTAGGTGTCGGTGCGGAACAGCGCGACGGTGACGATCACCGTGCTGACCGCCATCAGCAAGATGTAGAACCGGAACTCGCTGTCCTGCGCATAGACGCGCGGGTCGAGCCGGCGCAGCGCCACGAAGTGCAGCGCGAAATTGACCCCGGAGAGCAGCATGAACACCACCGCGATCATCTCGATCGGGGTACTGTCGTAGTAGCCGATGCTGGCATCGTGGGTGGAAAAGCCGCCGATGGCGACAGTGCTGAAGGCATGGCCGATGGCATCGAAGAGCGACATGCCCGCGGCCCAGTAGGCGAGGCCGCAGGCGATGGTGAGCCACAGATAGACGAGCCACAGCGCCTTGGCCGTCTCGGTGATGCGCGGCGTCAGCTTCGTGTCCTTCATCGGCCCGGGCGTCTCCGCGCGGTAAAGCTGCATGCCGCCGACGCCGAGCATTGGCAGCACGGCCACCGCCAGCACGATGATGCCCATGCCGCCCAGCCATTGGAGCTGTTGGCGGTACCAGAGCACCGAGTGCGGCAGCTCGTCGATGCCGAGAATGACGGTGGCACCGGTGGTGGTGAGCCCGGACAGCGACTCGAACACCGCATCCGTCGCCGACAGGTGGGGCTCCGGTGACAGCAGCAGGGGCAACGCACCGGACAAGCCGAGTGCCACCCAAAGCAGCACCACCACCAGGAATCCATCCCGTACCCTGAGCTCCTCGCGCACCCGAGCCACCGGCAGCCAAATGAGGATGCCAGCGCCCAGGATCACCAGGAATGAATCGAAGAAAGGCATCCCGCCACCGTCGCCGTAGATCAGCGCCACTGCCACTGGCGGCAGCATGCTGGCGCTGAACACCATCAGCAGCAGGCCCAGGACCTTCTGCACCGAGGCGAAGTGTTTCACCATCGAAGAAGGTCCGAGGGCCGAGGGCCGAGGACCAGGCGCCACGACCCATTCGTGCCGTCCTGGCCCTCGGCTCTCGGCCCTTGGCGCTGTTCAGGCGTCTGCATCGGGCCAAAAGCCATCGATCAGAAAAACGTCACGCCCACCTGGAACAGCTTCTCGACCTCGGGCACCCGCAGCTTGTCCTGCAAAAACAGGATGACGTGGTCCTCGGACTCGATGACGGTGTCGTGATGGGCGATGACGACCTCGTCGCCGCGCACGATGGCGCCGATGGTTGTGCCCTTGGGCAGGTTGATGGCCTCAATGGGCCGGCCGACTACCTTGCTGGAGCCCTCGTCGCCGTGGGCGATGGCCTCGATGGCCTCAGCGGCGCCGCGGCGCAGCGAGTGCACCATCACCACATCGCCGCGGCGCACGTGCTTCAAGAGGCTGCCGATGGTGGCCTGTTGCGGCGAGATGGCGATGTCGATGGGCCCCGCCTGCACCAGGTCCACGTAGGCGGTGCGGTTGATGAGCGCCATGACCTTGCGCGCACCGAGCCGCTTGGCGAGCATCGCGGAGAGGATATTGGCCTCGTCGTCGTTGGTGATGGCGCAGAAGACGTCGGTGTCCTCGACGTTCTCCTCCAGTAGCAGCTCCTCGTCCGCCGCATCGCCGTGCAACACGATGGTGCGTTCCAGGGATTCCGCGATGTGCTTGCAGCGGTCCAGGTCGTGCTCGATGACCTTGACCCGGTAGCGCTTCTCGGTGGCACGCGCGAGGCGCGTCCCGATGTTGCCGCCGCCGGCGAAGATGAGCCGCTTGTAGGGCTTCTCCAGGCGCCTGAGCTCGCTCATCACCGAGCGGATGTGGCGGGGTGCGGCGACGAAGAAGACCTCGTCGTCCGCCTCGATGACGGTATTGCCCTCGGGCTGGAGGGCGCGGTCGTGGCGGTAGATGGCAGCCACCCGCGCGTCCACGTGCGGCATGTGGTCGTAGAGGGTGCGCAGCTCGTGGCCCACCAGCGGGCCGCCGTAGTACGCGCGCACCGCCACCAGGCGCACCCGGCCGCCGGCAAAGTCCGTCACCTGCAGCGTGCCGGGGTTCTCGATGAGCCGCAGGATGTAGTCCGTCACCTGCTGCTCCGGGCTGATGCGCACGTCGATGGGCAGCGCGCCCGGGCCGAACAGCGCGTCCTGCTCCATAAAGCCGGGCGAGCGCACCCGCGCGATCTTGGTGGGCGTATGGAACAGCGTGTAGGCCACCTGGCAGGCGACCATGTTGGTCTCGTCGCTGTTGGTGACGGCGATGATCATCTCCGCGTCCTCGGCGCCTGCGCGGCGCAGCACGTCCGGGTGCGCACCATGCCCTTGGAGGGTGCGCAGATCGAAGCGGTCGGCCAACTCCCGCAGCCGGCCGGCGTCGACGTCCACCACGGTGATGTCGTTGGCCTCGCTCACCAGGTTCGCGGCCACGGACGAGCCCACCTGGCCGGCACCAAGGATCAGAATCTTCACGAGGAAGGGCCGAACAGGAAGGGGCGAGCGCCAAGGGCCGAGCGCCGAGCTCCGGAAACCGTCCGGCCCTTGGCCATTGGCCCTTGGCCCTCTATTGCCGGAGCGCCATGCTGGATCATCTACGTTCCTTGATCTCGATGCCGAGGGAACGAAGTTTCCGATATAAGTGCGTCCGCTCCATCCCGGCCTCTTTGGCCATCTTGGAAACGTTGCCGGCGTGCTTCTCGAGCTGGTACTCCAAGTACGCCTTCTCGAACTGCTCGCGGGCGGAGCGCAGCGGCTGGTCGAACGACACCATACCCTCCAGTGGCTGGGTCGGCACCGGCGGCGCCGAGCCCAGTGCAGACTCCACCTCGGTCTGCGTGATCTCATCGCCGGCACCCAGGATCAGCACCCGCTGCACCAGGTTCTTGAGCTCACGCACGTTGCCCGGCCAGCTGTAATTGCGCAGGAAGTTCTGCGCCCCGACGCTGAAGCGACGGTAGGCCAGCTTCTCGTGGGTGGCGAAGTAGTCCACGTAGTAGTTGAGCAGGTCCGGGATGTCCTCGGCGTGCTCACGCAGCGGCGGCACCGACAGCGGCACGACGTTGAGGTGGTAGAACAGGTCCTCCCGGAAGCCGCCGCCGCGAACCTCTTCCTTCAGGTCGCGCGAGGTCGCGGCGATGATGCGCACGTCGATGGTCACGGGCTCACTGCCGCCGACGCGGAGGAAGGAGCCCGTATCGAGCGCGCCCAAGAGCTGACCCTGGGCCTCCAGGTCCATGTCCGCCACCTCGTCCAGCAGGAGGGTGCCGCCGGCGGCCTGCTCCAGGCTGCCATAGTGGACGTGGCCCCCCTCCTCGCTGCCGAACAGCTCCAGGGCGGCGTTGCCGCGGGTGATGGCGGATACCGCGAGGTCGACGAAGGGCCGCTCGCGCCGGGCGCTCTGCGAGTGCAGAAAGCGCGCGAAGGTCTCGCGGCCACTGCCCGGCTCGCCGGTGATGAGCACCCAGGTGTCGTGCTGGGCGATGCGCTTGACCTGCTCGCGCAGCCGCTGCATGGCCGCCGAGCGCCCGGCGGGCTCCTGCACCAGCGGCGCGCGCCGGCGCAGCCCGACGTTCTCGCGGGCGAGCTTGTCCGCCTCCAGCGCCCGCTCCACGGTGAGCAGCAGCTTGGCCATGGACAGCGGCTTTTCCAGGAAGTCGTAGGCGCCAAGCCGCGTCGCCTCCACGGCGGTCTCGACGTTGCCGTGGCCGGACATCATGATCACCGGACACGGCAGGCCCTCGTCCTCGTCCCACTCCTTGAGCAGGCTGATGCCGTCGAGGTCCGGCATCCAGATGTCGAGCAGCATCAGATCCGGCCGGCGCTCGCGCAAGGCATGGCGCGCGGCCTCGCCGCTCTCGGCGTTGGTGACGGTATACCCCTCGTCTTCGAGGATGTCCTGCACCGTTTCGCGGATGTCGGGCTCGTCGTCGACGACGAGGATATGGGTGGCGCTCATGTCTCTCCTACCCGGCGCAGCGGTCTCGACGACGCGGTGGGCGTCTCGCGCCAGACGGGTAGTCTGGCCGTAAAGCGTGCCCCTTGTTTCACGTTCTCTGCCGTGATGATACCGCCGTGTTCCTCAATTATCTTCTTGACGATGGCGAGCCCGAGCCCCGTCCCCTTGGACTTGGAGGTGACGTAGGGCTCGAACAGCCGGTCGATGAGGGCGGGATCGATGCCGCCGCCGTTGTCTTCGATGCCGATCTCGATGGAGGGCGTCTCGTCGCTGAAAGCGTAGTGGGTAGACACGTGCACATGGCCGTCGGCATGACCGTCCAGCGCCTCGATGGCGTTCTTCAGCAGGTTGTGGATCACCTGCCGCAGGCGCTTGGAGTCGCCCCGAACCTTCGCCTCGGGCGCGCCGAGCTCGGCGACGATGCGTACCTTGGCGCCCTGATAGAGCTCCAGCACCTCGCTGATCAGCGCGTCCAGCGCAAAGGGCTCGTCCTGCATCTCCGGGGAGCGGGCGTAGTTGGCGAAATCGTTCACCATCGCCTTCATCGCTTCCACCTGCTGGCCGATGGTGTGGGTGGCGCGGTCCACCACCCGCGCATCGGACTCGGGGAGCTTCGCGAGCAGCTTGTGGCGCAGGCGCTCCGCCGAGAGCTGGATGGGCGTCAGCGGGTTCTTGATCTCGTGCGCGAGACGGCGCGCCACCTCGCCCCAGGCGGCGTCGCGCTGGGCGCGGATCAGCGTGGTGATGTCGTCGAAGACCACGACGTGGCCGGTGCGCTCGCTGTCTCGCTCCAAACCGGGGGCGGCACCGGGCAGCGGGCTGCCGCGGCACATGAGCACCTGGCGCACGTCGGCGCCGAGCAGCGTCACCTCCTCGCGCCACTCGGTGCCGGCGGCAATGTGCCTGCGCACTGTCTCGCCCCAATGCAAAAGCCGCGGGTAGGACTGCTCCAGCGTGTCCAGGGCCAGCCCTTCCTCCTCGTAGTCGGGCAGCCTGAGGATGTGCCGGGCGGCAGGATTCATGGTCACCAGCCGCAACCGCTCGTCGAAGGCGATGACGCCGCTGGAGAGCCGCCCGAGCACGGTCTCCAAGTACGCCCGCTGCTCCTCCGCCGCGCGCTGGCTACGCGCCGCCTGGTCGCGGGCCTGGGCGATGCGGCGGGTCATGGCGTTGAACGAGGCCACCAGAAAGGCCAGCTCGTCGTCTTGGGAGGGCAGCGGCAGGCGCTGCTCGTAGTCGCCGTCCGCCACCGCGCGGGTGCCGCGGGCGATGTCCGCCACCGGGGCCACCAACCGCTGCGCGGTGCCGAAGGCCGCCAGCAGCGCCGCCATCAGGCCGAATACCAACACCAGCGATAGCGTGAGCGAGAAGCTCAGCTTGAGCGAGCGGCGCAGGTAGGACAGCTCGGTGTAGCGGTTGTAGGCGTTTTCCAGCTTGGTCGCCAGCTCGCCGATGCGCTCGGAGGTCGGGAAGATAGCCTGTAGCATCATGCGCCGTGCGCGTGGGTCGTTGACCAGCACCCGAACCACCAGCGCGCCGTCCTCGGCGGTCTCCAGCGCCACGTAGTCCACGCCCATGCGCACGCCCTGGAGCATCTCACGCCCAGGGTGGTTGGGCACCAGTTGGGTGGGGTCGTCGATGGCGGTGCCCATCACCTGGCCGTTCGGGTCGAACACCGTCAGCTCCAGCGCACCGGCCTGCCGGCGTAGGTCATCCAGGGTCAGGGTGAGCGCGGTGGCGGAGCGGTCCTCGATGCCGCCGAGCAACTGCTGCGTGTACTTGAGCAGCACGCGCTGATTGAGGTCCAGGGAGGCCTGGTTGAGCGCCAGGGCGTCCTCCATGGCGCTGTCGATCTCGACATCGAACCAGCTGTCGATGCCGCGCAGCAGGAAGCCCAGCGAGTAGTAGTAGACCACGCCCACCGGCAGCAGCGAGATCAGCGCGAACAGCACGACGATGCGCGCCGTGAGCCGCGAGCCCGGGGCACCGCGGCGGCGCTGGTTCACCAGCCGCGTCACGTTGAAGCCCACCATCAGCACCAGGGCGACCAGGCCCGCCAGCACCACCAGCAGCAGCGGCACGAAGGCGCGGCTCAGGGCATCGGAGTTCTGCACGGCGCTGCTCATCAGGTGCAGCGCCACCAGTAGCGCCAGCACCAACAGCCCGACGGCGAAGGCGCCCGGGTGCTTCCAGACCTTGCGGGGCGGCCGCTGGTACGATGGCCCTAGGGGGTCAGCGGCCATTTGGACCACTTGCTGGCTTGCTTCCAGGACGGGTACAGGTAGGCGATCGGGCGCAACGGCAGCGGCAGCTCCTCGATGTCCAGCGAGACACGGACCTGCACCTCGTAAGCCTGATCGTCTTCCAGGCGATCCCGACTCAGCAGCGCCAGACCGCGAATCTCGCCGAGCGCCGTCAGTGCGGCATCGCGGCTGACGTAGGTGCGCCCCTGCTCACCGGGCAACTGCGAGACCAGGTAGCGCTCCGACAGTGGCTTGTAGCGGATGCGGTAGCGCAGGCGCTGGTCCACCAGGCTCTCCTGCCAGATCCAGTCTGCCACCGGCCGCACCTGGATGTGCACCTCCACCGTCAGCGGCACGCCGTTGTCGAGCGCATCCAGGGCGCGGTCGCTGAAGCGATAGCGGATGTTGGCGTCCATGACGTAGATGCCGTCATCCAGGCGCGTGGTCACCTGCTCCACCTTGAAGTCCCGCGCCGGTGCGGCAACGGCGGCCATGACCAGCAGCATCGCCAGCAGCGCCGCGGCGCCCATGCGCAAGGGCCACCGTCTCACGATGCCCGCTCCAGCAACGCGTAATAGAAGCCGTCGCCGCCGTCAGCGGTGGGCAGCAGTTGCAGGCCCGGCGCGCAGGGAACCGTATCAGCAACGCCGGGGGGCGGCGTCAGCGGCAGCTCGCGTGCATCGGGGTGGGTCTCCAGGAAGGCGGCGATGCGCTGCTGGTTCTCGTCCGGCAGCACCGAGCAAGTGGCATAGAGCAGGCGTCCACCCGGGCGCAGGAGGCCCCAGAGTGCGGCAAGGATGGCGTCCTGCGTCGCGGTCAGCGCAGCGACGTCGGCCTCGCGGCGCAGGTACTTGATGTCCGGATGCCGGCGGATGACGCCGGTGGCCGAGCAGGGGGCGTCCAGCAGGATGCGGTCATAGGGCGCGCCGGGCCAGTCGGGGCCGGCCTCGCGTGCATCGGCTGTCAGTACCGTCGCCGCGAGACCGAGCCGGGCCAGGTTCTCGCGCAGTGGTTCGAGCCGCTCGGCATCCACGTCCACGGCGGTCAGTTGCAGCGCGCCGCCGGCCCGCTCCAGCAGGTGCGCCGTCTTGTTGCCGGGGGCGGCGCAGGCGTCCAGCACGCGCTCGCCCGGCCTGGGGTCGAGCAGCACCGTGGCCAGCTGCGCCGATGCATCCTGCACCGACACCAGGCCGCCCGCGAAGCCCGGCAGGCGCAGCACCGGCACTGGCTTGTCCAGCAACAGCGCGGTGTCCAGGCCCGGCAGGGGACGCGCAGCGATGCCGGCGGCGGCGAGGTCGGCAGCATAGGCGGCGCGCTCGCACTGACCACGGTTGACGCGCAGCACCATGGGCGGGCGCTGGTTGCTGACGGCGATGATGCGCCGCCAGTGCGCCGGCCAGGCGGCCTCGAGCCGGGCCACCAGCCAATCCGGGAAGAGCGCGGGATCATCGGGGGCGTTCCCGACGCGCGCCAGCAGCGCGTCGCGCTCGCGCTGAAAGCGGCGCAGGGCGGCGTTCACCAGCCCCGCCGCCCGCGGCCGGCCCAGCGCGCGCGTGGCGTCCACCGTCGCCGCCACCGCAGCATGCGGCGGAATGCGGGTCGAGACGAGCTGGTAGAGGCCCACCGCCATGAGCGCGTAGAGAATCCGGTCGGCACGGCGAAGCGGCCGCGACAGCAGTATAGCGACGAGGGCTTCCAGGCGCGGCAGCAGGCGCAGCGTGCCGTAGCAGAGCTCATGCAGCAGGGCCTGGTCGCGGGCCGCGACCGCGCCGCCGGCGGCGGTCAGCGCGACGGTGAGCGAGCGCCCATCCACGCGCACCGCGTGCACCGCGCGGGCAGCTGCCGCGCGCACCTCCGCGCCCGCGCCGGCCCCGTGCCCGGCCCCGTGTCCGGCGCCGCTGCGGCGCGGGCGCGCGCCGGCCGAATGCCGCGGCGATGTTCCGGCGCGCGGACGCTTCGGCTCAGCCAAGCAGGGCGCCGTCCATGCGGCGGGCATTGAGGAAGTCGCGGGCCGACATGCGCCGCTTACCCGGCGGCTGCAGCTCGGTGATGCGCAGCACGCCGTCGCCGGTGGCGATATCGATGCCGTCAGCGCCCGCCGCCAGCACGCGGCCCGGCTCGCCGCGCGCGGAGACATCGGCCGCCACGGACGCCGCCCAGATGCGCAGCACCTCGTCGCCGAGGCGGGCCTGGGCGACGGGCCAGGGGTCGAAGGCCCGCACCGCGCGCTCGATCTCCGCCGCGGGCCGAAGCCAGTCGATGCGCGCCTCGTCCTTGGTCAGCTTGCGGGCGTAGGTGGCCGCGGCATCGTCCTGGGGCGTCGGCGTGGCGGACCCGTCGAGGATGCCGGGCAGGGCCGCCAACAGCGCCTCGGCACCGAGTGCCGCGAGGCGCGTGGTCAGGCTACCGCCGGTGTCGGTGGCGTCGATGGCCAGCGGCGAGAGGCCGTAGACCGGCCCGGTGTCGAGCCCCGCCTCCATGCGCATGATGCTGATGCCGCTGTGTGCGTCACCGGCCAGCAGTGCGCGCTGAATCGGCGCGGCGCCGCGCCAGCGCGGCAGCAGGGAAGCATGGATGTTGACGCAGCCCCGCTTGGGCGCGTCCAGCACCGCCTGCGGCAGGATCAGCCCGTAGGCGGCCACCACCAGCAGATCCGCGCTCCAGGCCGCAAGCTCCGCCGCCGCGGTGGCGTCCTTGAGCGTCGGCGGCTGCCGCACCGGCAGACCAGCGTCGAGCGCAAGCTGCTTGACCGGCGACGGCGTTAGCCGCCGGCCGCGACCGGCCGGGCGGTCCGGCTGAGTGTAGACGGCAACGACCTCGTGTGCGCCGTCGCGTGCGCTGGCGATGAGGGCGGACAGGGCCGGTACGGCGAATTCGGGCGTGCCCGCGTAGAGGATGCGGGCGGGGGGCGTGCTGGTCACAGGGGAAACTTCGTTGGTCTGGGCGATGGGTTCTGCGACGCTACGGTCCGCTGTCATCGAGACAGCGCACCGCCGCGCAGGTCGGGGCGCCGCTGCGGCGACAGGCACGGTGGCGGCTGGCGAGCGTCGCACCGGCGCACCGGGGCCGCTCGTCGGTCGGCCTCGGTGGGCCTGGGCGCGCGGTCGGGGCGCGGCCAGGACGCTTCCAGGAATGCAGTCGGGGCGCGGTCAGGGTGATCAGATGACCCGGCGGCGCCCCTCCGCGGATGCCGGCTCCGCGGCCTGGCGGCGCTCCTTCTCCAGCTTCTTGCGGATACGCTGGCGCTTCAGCGACGAGATGTGGTCCACGAAGAGGCGCCCTTCCAGGTGGTCGATCTCATGCTGGAGGCACACCGCCAGCAGGCCGCCGGTCTCCAGCTCGAAGGGCTCGCCGTCGCGGTCGAGCGCACGCACCTTGACGAGCTCCGCCCGGGTGACGGTCTCGTAGTAGCCGGGCACCGACAGGCAGCCTTCTTCCATCTGCTCCTCACCGCTGCGCTCGACGACTTCGGGGTTGATCAGGCACAGCGGCTCGTTTTTGTCTTCGGACGTGTCGATGACCACGACGCGCCTGGGCACGTTCACCTGGACGGCCGCAAGGCCAATGCCGGGTGCGGCGTACATGGTCTCCAGCATGTCGTCCACCAGTTGGCGGACGCCGTCGTCCACGCGCTCGACAAGCTCGGCACGACGCCTGAGGCGCTCGTCCGGAAAAGTAAGGATTTCCAATTTTGCCATGACGTTATCGAAACTTGCTAATTCTGGAATACAACAATCAACGATTGCGCTACTATGACGATGATACACCATCGACGGGGCCCTCCGACCTTAGGCGCAGGCAGGGAAAATGCCTTCGCGCCAAACGCTTGCAGCGACGTCGCCGGCCATCTCAGAGGTCCCGCCTGCCGAGCCCCGAGTGAGATCGGAGCGAGCCCAGAGAACGAGCCCAGAGAACGAGCCCGGAGAAGGACCCCGGAACGAGCCCGGAGAAGCAGCCATGTGGCGCCAGCACCCTGCCCACCTGCGACTGTCAACGCTGCTGGCCATCATCACGCTCCCGGGGATCATCTTCCTGGGGCCGATCGATGCCTCGGCACAAGGCCCCCTGCGCCCCGATCATCCGCAAAGCTACGTCGTGCAGCCCGGCGACACCCTCTGGGACATCGCCGGACGCTTTCTCCGGGAGCCCTGGCGCTGGCGGGACGTTTGGCACGCCAACCCCGGTGTCGCCAACCCCAACCGCATCTATCCCGGCGACGTCCTGGTGGTCGACTACAGTGACGGCAGCCCTCGCATCCAGCGTGCCGGCGGCGGCGGTATGCGCACGGTCAAGCTCTCGCCACGGGTGCGGGTGACCGACGTGGACCGCGAGATCCCGACCATCCCGCTCGATGCGGTGGCACCGTTCCTGTCCCGCCCGGTGGTGACCGAGGCCCGTGAGATCGACGACGCCCCATACGTGGTGGGGTTTCCCGAGGAGCAGATCATCGGCGGGCTCGGCAACACCGTCTATGTGCGCAGTATCCTGCGTGCCGGAAAGGACCGTTGGGAGGTGCTGCGTCCCGGCGAGGCTTACCGCGACCCGGACACCGACGAGCTGCTGGGCTACGAGGCGTCTTCCGTCGCCTCGGCGCGGCTCGAGCAGCTGGGCGATCCGGCCACGCTGGTCATCACCCGCTCGAACAAGGAGGTCCAGATCGGCGACCGCGTGCGGCCGGCGCGTGACGAGGAACCCATCCGCAGCTTCTTCCCGGTGCCGGCTCCGCCGGGCACCCGCGGCAAGATCATCTCGGTGCTGAACGGCGTCTCACAGATCGGCCAGTACGACGTCGTGGTGCTGAACCGCGGCGCACGGGACCGGATCGCGGTGGGCCAGGTGCTCGCGGTCTACCGCGGCGGCGAGCTCCGACGCGACCCCGTCAAGGGGCACCGCAGCGCCTGGAACTGGCGCAACGAATCACCGGCCAACGTGTCATTTTGGAACGGCGACTGGCAGCCGGACGGCTGGGCGCGCAACGGACCGGACCCCAACGACCCGCTGCCGCTCCGGCGCCGCTATTCGCGGGCCGATGAGCAGTACATCGTGCCGGACTCGCGCTCCGGTGTCGTGATGGTGTTTCGCGTCTTCCCGAAGGTGAGCTTCGCCCTGGTGATGTTCGCCAACAAGGCGATGCACGTGGGCGAGATAGTCGCCCCGCCACAAGCCCTCTGACAGCCGCGGAGGCGCGCGTGAGCACAGCCGGCATCGACTCCCCGCACCGCTCCCCACAGCGGCGGCCGCGGCCATGAAACCGGCGGAGCGCGAGCGGCTGACCCACTGGCTGGCGCTGGCGCTGGCCCCGGGCGTCGGACCGCGTCGCATCGCGCAACTGCTGGAGCGCTTCGGCGGCGCGGCCGAGGTGCGCGAGGCCGGCCGTGCGGCATTGTCGGACGCGGGCCTGTCCAACGCCGCCATCAACGCCATCGGCGCCCCGGACCGCGACAAGCTGGAGGCGACCTTCACCTGGCTGGCGCATGCGGGTACACAGTTGCTTACCCCGGACACGGCCGGCTACCCGCGCCTGCTGCGCGAGATCGGCGGACCGCCGCCCCTGTTATTCGTGCGCGGCGATACGGCCCTGCTGAACGAGCCGCAGATCGGCATTGTCGGCAGCCGGAACCCCACCGCCGGCGGTCTGGAGACGGCGCGAGACTTTGCCGGCTACCTCGCTGGCCTGGGCCTGGTGGTCACCAGCGGCCTCGCGCTCGGCATCGATGCCGCCGCGCACGAGGGTGCTCTGGCGGGCGGGCGCACCATCGCCGTGCTCGGCACGGGACCGGACCGGGTCTATCCCGCCGCGCACCGCGACCTGGCTCGGCGCATCGCCGACAATGGCGCGCTGGTCAGCGAGCTCATCCCCGGCACCGGGCCGCACGCCAGCAACTTCCCGCAGCGCAATCGCATCATCAGCGGGCTCAGTCTCGGCACCCTGGTGGTGGAGGCGGCCGTGGGCAGCGGCTCACTGATCACCGCGCGGCTGGCGAGCGAGCAAGGGCGCGAGGTGTTCGCGGTGCCGGGCTCGATCCACAATCCGCTGGCGCGGGGCTGCCATGCGCTGATCCGCCAGGGCGCGAAGCTCGTGGACAGCGCCACCCAGATCTTGGAGGAGCTCGGCGCACAGCTCGGCGAGTATCTCGACGAGGCGGGCGATTCCGCCATCCCCGTCGAACCCGACCGACCGGACACCACGGAACTGGACGCCGATCATCACCGGCTCTTGGCGTGCATGGGGTATGATCCTCTTGCACCGGACGATTTGATCGCCCGCACCGGGCTGCCGGCGTTCGAGATCGCATCCATGCTCCTGCTGCTGGAGCTGCAGGGTCACGTGGTTTCCCATCCGGGCGGGCGTTACAGCCTGCGTGGCGGTCGACAGACAACCGAACGGATGGAGCCTGGCCAAAGCTGAGCAAGACGGCCGTCCATTGTCCGAATTGCCCGAGCAGGCCCCCCGTTATAACACGAGGAGTCAGCATGAACGAGAACATGGTCGACGTCCTGATTTACCTCTACGAAAACTACCTGGACGGCGACGCTCGCCCGCCCATCGATCAGGACGAGCTGGAGGCCGAGCTCTCGCGCGCCGGCTTCTCCAACGGCGAGATCCGCCACGCCCTGACCTGGCTCGACGAACTGGCGAGCCACATGGACGCCACCGAGTATCCGCCACGCACCGCGGGCGCCATGCGTGTCTACACGCCGGGTGAATGCGCCAAGCTCGACATCGAGGCACGGGGCTTGCTGCTGTTTCTGGAGCAAAGCGGCATCCTCGACCCGCTCAGCCGCGAGCTCGTCGTCGACCGCGCCATGGCCATCCAACAGACCGCCGTCTCCGTCGACGAGCTGAAGTGGGTCGTGCTGCTGGTCCTGATGAATCGCCCCGGCCGCGAGTCCGCCCACAGCCAGATGGAAGAGCTCATCTACAGCGACGCGCCAGCGCAACTGCACTGAGCGGCTGTGAACAAGACCTGGCGCGGCCCAGAGGCAGGCGGCCACCGTAGATCGGGCCGACGTTAGGAGGCCCGACAAAACGGCGGTTGTGTCGAGCACCGTGTCGGGCTTCGTTCCTTAGCCCGACCTACGCGGTCTGCACTGAGCCCGCGGGCGCCGATCTGACCGGACCGCGTCCGTCGCGCTGACGCTGGCCCGATGGCAGCAACCCCGCAGCAGCAGCGCCATTCGGAACTCCGTCCCCGGCCGCCTGCGCCCTGAGCAACGCGAATCTCGGCCAGGCGCTCCCGCCGCCGGGGGCTTGGCGACCGCTGTCGGCGATCCCGCGCCCCGCACCTTGTGTCTGCACACCCGCCGTCCCCACCTTGACGCGACCTTGGGCTTTCGTATTTCCTAGGTCGCCCCTCGACCCCGCTCCCGGACATCCTCATGCACCTCGTTGTCGTCGAATCCCCCGCCAAAGCCAAGACCATCAAGAAGTACCTCGGTCCCGACTTCGAGGTGGTGGCCTCCTACGGGCACGTGCGCGACCTGGTGCCCAAGGAGGGCGCGGTGGACCCGGAGCACAACTTCGAGATGAAGTACCAGGTCATCGACCGCAACGAGAAGCACGTCTCGACCATCGCCAAGCTCCTGAAGAAGGCCGACACCCTTTACCTGGCAACAGACCCGGACCGCGAGGGCGAGGCCATCTCCTGGCACCTCTACGAGCTGCTGCACGACCGCAAGCTGATCGGTGAGCGGCCGGTGTTCCGCGTGGTCTTCAACGAGATCACCAAGCGCGCCGTCAACGACGCCGTCGCCAACCCGCGCGAGCTGTCCTACGACCTGGTGAACGCCCAGCAGGCGCGCCGGGCGTTGGACTACTTGGTAGGCTTCAACCTCTCCCCGCTGCTGTGGAAGAAGGTCCGCCGCGGTCTCTCCGCCGGGCGTGTGCAGAGCCCGGCGCTGCGGCTCATCGTCGAGCGCGAGCTGGAGATCGAGGCCTTCCAGAGCCAGGAGTACTGGACCGTCGAGGCAGACGCCAAAGCGGAAGAAAAGCCCTTCAGCGCCAAGCTGACCCAGTTCGGCGGCGAGAAGGTCGAGCAATTCAGCATCACTGGCGAGGCCCGCGCCCGCGAGGTCGAGGCGGCGTTGCAACAGGCGGCAGATGGCAAGCTCCGCGTCGAGAAGGTCGAGCGCAAGCAGCGCAAGCGCAACCCGGCGCCGCCCTTCATCACCTCCACGCTGCAACAGGAGGCGGCGCGCAAGCTCGGCTTCACGGCCCAGCGCACCATGCGCACCGCTCAGCAGCTCTACGAGGGCGTGGACATCGGCCAGGGCGCTGTTGGACTCATCACTTACATGCGTACCGACTCCGTCAACCTGGCGCAGGAGGCCATCGCGGAGCTCAGGGACTACATCGGCGAGCGCTACGGCGCCGACCACCTGCCAGCACAGGCACGGGCGTTCAAGACCAAGTCCAAGAACGCCCAGGAGGCGCACGAGGCGATCCGCCCCACGTCCATCCGCAACGTCCCGAAGGACATCAAGGCCCACCTCACCGCCGACCAGGCCAAGCTCTACGAGCTCATCTGGAAGCGCACCCTCGCCTGCCAGATGGCGCACGCGCTCATCAACCAGGTGGCAGTGGACCTGTCCGCCGGCGATGGCAACCTGTTCCGCGCCACCGGCTCCACCGTGGCCGAGCCCGGCTTCATGCGCGTCTACCTGGAGGGCCGCGACGACGCCACGAGTGCCGACGACGACGAGGAACGCATGCTGCCCGACATGACCGAGGGCCAGCTCGTGGACCTGCTCGCCATCCGCCCCGAGCAGCACTTCACCGAGCCGCCACCGCGCTACAGCGAGGCATCACTCGTGAAGGCGCTGGAGGAGCTCGGCATCGGCCGGCCGTCCACGTACGCATCCATCATCTCCACGCTGCAAGAGCGCGAGTACGTGCTGCTGGAGAAGAAGCGCTTCCTGCCCACCGACGTGGGCCGCATCGTCAACAAGTTCCTCACCGAGCACTTCACGTCCTACGTGGACTACGACTTCACCGCCCGGCTGGAGGACGAACTGGACGCCGTCTCCCGCGGCGAAGAGGACTGGATTCCGCTGCTGGAGCAGTTCTGGCGGCCCTTCAAGGACCGCGTGGACCACACGCACGAGAACGTCGAGCGCAAGGACGTAACGCAGGAGACCATCGACGAGAAGTGCCCCGAGTGCGGCGGTCAGCTCTCCAAGCGGCTCGGGCGCAACGGGCTGTTCATCGGCTGCACCAACTACCCGGAGTGCAAGTACACCCGCAACCTGGACGAAGAAAAGGGCGAAAAGGACGAGCCGCAAATCGTCGAGGGCCGCACCTGCCCCGAGTGCGGCTCGGAGCTTGCCATCAAGCGCGGGCGCTACGGCAAGTTCATCGGCTGCACGGCCTATCCCAAGTGCCGCTATATCGAGCCGCTGGAAAAGCCCGTGGACACCGGTGTCAAGTGCCCGAAGTGCGGCGAAGGCACGCTGCAGAAGAAAAAGTCCCGCCGCGGCAAGGTCTTCTTCTCCTGCTCCACCTATCCCAAGTGCGACTACGCCGTCTGGAACCAGCCGCTCGACGAGCCCTGCCCGCAGTGCGGCTGGCCCATCCTGACGCTCAAGGTCACCAAGACCAAGGGCGCACAAAAGGTCTGCCCGCAGAAGGAGTGCGGCTACACCGCACCGGCCGAGGAGACCGAGGTCGAGACGGCGTCCTGACCTTGGAAATGCCCTACGCCGAGAAGCCAGATTCCGCAGGTAGGTCGGGTTAGCGATGGCGTAACCCGACCTATACGGAATACTCGCCCAGCCTCGAAGCGGGCTTCACCACGCGCGCCCGCGTATAGCGCGTCTAGCCGCCGTCACCCGGCCCCTGACTTCATCCATGCGCAGCCTCGGCACCACCCCCTTCGGCCTGCGTGAGGCCGCCCGCCGGGTCAGCGGCGGCGGCGTCGTCGCCTACCCCACCGAGGCCGTCTTCGGCCTGGGTTGCGACCCGCTCGACCCCGACGCGGTGCTGCGCATCCTGGACATCAAGGGCCGCGACATCGACAAAGGCCTGATCCTGATCGCCGCCGACTTCGACGCCCTGCGCCCCTACGTCGAGCCGCTCGCGCCCGCGCGCATGGCCGAGATCCGTGCCACCTGGCCCGGCCCCAACACCTGGCTCCTGCCCGCCCGCCCCGAGACCCCGCGCTGGCTCACCGGCGCCCACGACACGCTGGCCGTGCGCGTCACCGGCCACCCCATTGCCGCCGCGCTGTGCCGCGCCTGCGCCCGCTACGGCGGCCACATCGGCTCAGGTGCGCTGGTCTCCACCAGCGCCAACCGCAGCGACCTCGCGCCCGCCCGCACACCGCTCGCCGTCCGCCGCCAGCTCGGCGATGCGCCCGACCTGATCGTCACCGGCCGCTGCGGCACACAACCGCGCCCGTCCACCATCCGCGACGGGCGCACCGGCCGCGTGCTCCGCGGCTGAGCCAGCGGACCTTCGCGCAATCCGTCATCGGCGTCGACACTCCCAGGGACGGCGGGAGTGTCGCCCTCCATGGCGACACGGACACGGATCGGCCCGAGAGCCGTCTTGGATGTCACCGTGCGGGAGTTCTTCCGCATGGGCGAGGCCGGCGGGCTCGCGCCGGACGCCAGGATCGAGCTCATCGAAGGCGCGATGATCGACATGCCGCCGATCGCCCCGCCCCACGCGGCCAAACCAAGCGCTTGAACCTGCTCCTCATCGAAGCCCTCGGCCGCCGCGCCATCGTCTCCACTCAAGACCGATCCTGCTCGGCGACCTGAGCGCCCCACAGCCGGACATCGCCGTGCTCCGGCCGCGGGACGATTTCTACACCAGCGAGCACCCAAAGGCAGAAGATGTCCTGCTGGTCATCGAGATCGCCGACAGCAGCCTGCCCTGCGACCGCGAGCAAAAGCTCCCGCTCTATGCCCGCTTCAGCATTCCCGAAGCCTGGCTCATGGACATCCCGGGGCGAGCCATCCGGTGTATCGGGCCCCGGAACACGGCGCCTACGCCACCAGCTTCCAACTCGCCGCACCCTACCGGATAACCCCGGCGCTGCTCGGCGGCGTGGCACCGGACCTCGCCGCCCTGGTGACCGAGACCGACTGACGAGCGGGACTGATCAACGGCCTGCGACAGACCGACGGCAAGGTGGCGAGCGACGCGGTGCGGCGCAATTCGTGGGGACACCTCAGGGCCGACACCTCAGGGTCAGAGCCCTTTTTGTTCCCGTGACACCGCTCTGCGGTGTCACGCATCGCCGGGCGCTGCGGTCGCGGGCGCCGAGCAGGTCGGGGACCTCACCACGGGGCAGCTCACCGCGGTAGAGGATCGCCTCCAGCACGTGGCCGGCTCCGGGCGGCAGCTCGCTTATCTGAGGCGATCCCGCTTGCAACGCCCCACCTTGGGCAATACCTGGACATCTGCACGACGACAAACGCCACGGGAGCAGACATGCCCATCTCCGAAGCCAGAATCCTCGACTGGGTGGAACGCGGCCGGGTACCGGACCCGGTGGTGCGCGCCGGCATCCGCCAGCGACTCAAGAAGATGTCCGACGAGCTGCCGGGCGCGGAGCCGGAGGCGGCTTGGGCGCACAAGCGGGACTTCCTGGCCCTGATGGACGCCGCCCCCGTGGCCGCCGTTCCGGAGCGCGCCAACGAGCAGCACTACGAGGTGCCGGCGGAGTTCTTCGACATCGTGCTCGGCCCGCGGCGCAAGTACAGTTGCTGCTACTGGCCCGACGGCGTTGACGACCTCGCCGCTGCCGAGGAGGCATCGCTTGCCACCACCGCCGAGCGCGCCGGCATCGCGGACGGACAGGACGTGCTGGAGCTCGGCTGCGGCTGGGGCAGCTTCAGCCTGTGGGCAGCGGAGCGCTTTCCGGGCAGCCGCTTCACGGCGGTATCGAATTCGGCCTCCCAGCGCGCCTTCATCGAGGGCGAGGCCGAGCGGCGCGGCATCGGCAACCTCACCGTCATCACCGCGGACATGAACGACTTCGACACCACCGGCCGCTTCGACCGCATCGTGTCGCTGGAGATGTTCGAGCACATGCGCAACTGGCGGGTGCTGTTCGGCCGCGTGCACGGCTGGCTCCAGCCCGGCGGGCGCTTCTTCATGCACGTGTTCTGTCACCACGAGCATCCCTATCCCTACGAGGACAGGGGCCCCGAGGATTGGATGAGCCACTACTTCTTCGCCGGCGGCATCATGCCGAGCGACGACCTGCCGCTGTACTTCCAGGACCAGCTCAAGCTCCTCGACCGCTGGCGCTGGAACGGCCGCCACTACGAGCGCACGCTGAACGCCTGGCTCGCCAAGCAGGATGCCGCGCGCGAGCGCATCATGCCAATCCTGGAGCAGACCTACGGCGCCGACGACGCGGCGCTGTGGTGGATGCGCTGGCGGCTCTTCTTCATGGGCTGCGCGGAGTTCTTCGGCTTCCGCGACGGCAGCGAGTGGTACGTGGGCCACTACCTGTTCGAGCGACCCACGGGCGCCTGAAGACAAAACGAAATCCGTTCGCGGCTCCAAGGCACGCGGCCGTCGTAAGTCGGGCCGACGCCAGGAGGGCCGACCGACGGCGCCGACCCCGTGCCCGCGACGGGCTTCGCTAACGCTCAGCCTGACCTATACGGGCACGGAATCCCCGATCTATGAACCTGATTTCCCCTATAGCGCGCTATAGTTGTGCCGCGGCCACGCAAACGGCCGCGGCAGCAACATCGGGGGAGTCATGCACGTCAGCCGAGCAGCCCGTCATTCCCTGTCGGCCCTGCCCGCCCTGTTGATCGCGGTCATCGGCCTCGTCGCCGGCTGCGCCGAGAACAAGGGGCAGATCAACTACAACCTGCTCTTCACCGACGTCGAGCCCATCCAGTACGCGCGCATACTCTGCCGCGGCATCCCCATGCACGATCAGCACACCTGCATGACGTCGGTGCTCGCCCACTACCGCGCGACCCGCTTCGACCAACCGGACCCGAGCCAGGTCACCAACGGCCCGTTCGTCGTGGTGTTCGATGACGACCTCTACCGCGGCAGCTACATCTCGCAGCCCTTCATCGCCGCATTCACGGTCACCAACGGCTCCAACATTTGCCGCGGCCGCTACGACGCCTTCGCCGGCGATACCCGGGCGGACTTCAGGGTGTGGTGCGACGACGGCAGCACCGGCTTCGCCAACATCATCCTCGATGTGGACGGCCGCAACGGCATCGGCGAATTCGTGCTCAACGACGGCAGGCGCGGCGAGATCGTGTTCGGCTATCGCGCCGTCGGTGGGGACTTCCTGTGAGCATCCGCGGGGGCTGCTGTCGGTCGGGCTGACGCCGGTGGGCGCGACCGCCGCAGTAGCTGCCATTCCCGTGTCGGGCTTCGCTGGCCCTCCGCCCGACCCGTGCGGTGCCATCCCCTCGTCGGGCTTCGCTATCGCTCAGCCCGACCTACGCGCTCGGACCTGATCTGCGCGCTGAGCCCGATCTGCGCGCGCTCAGAAGGGCACTGGCGGCCCGGACCAATCCCGGCAGGTATGCGGCCGCGAGCACCGCCAGGCGTGCTCGGCGCTGATCCATCCCAGGCATCAGCGCCATCCGTGATCCGGCCGCCGTGCGGCGCACGACGGCAGCGTCATGGCAGGACCACAAGGTCCATGTGCCCGACAACCATCTGCAGCGTGCCGCCCTCGATGCTGGCCAAGTGCGCCGCATGCCAGTCGTCCAGCCATCCGGCCGCGTCGGCGTCGGCCATCTGCGCCGCGGCGTCGCGCCAGCCATCGAGCAGCACGCGCTGCAACTCGGCCAGCTCCGGGCCGATGTGCCAGTCGCTGGGCGCCGCCCGCACGCGGTAGCCGAGCACGCTGCAGCGGTGACCGGCCGTGGCCGCCGCGCCCGGTCCAAGCGCCAGGCCGAAGCCCTTGTCGATGCGCTGATGGCGGTTCACCAGGCCGATCACCCGCGTGTCGTCCGGATGCGCCGGGCTGAGACCGCAGCGGCCGTCGTAGCTGAGCGCGAGCATCAGCGCACACCCGGCCGTGCGGCAGCGCCGCAGCAGGATCGCGAGCCAGCGCTCCGAGACCAGGTCCAGCAGCGCCGAGGCGGTCACCAACCCGCCGGCGGGCAACGGCAGGCGGTTGACGTCGACCGCGAGATCCATCGCCTTCCAGGCGACGTCGGCCTGCCAGGCGTCCGCTTGAATGTGCAGACCGGCGCCGGTGCCCGCGCAGGCCAGATCCCTGGCATCCGCCCAGGCATGGGTGCGCGCCGGCAGGCGTGCCAGCAGCGCGGAATCGCGATCCACGCAGGTCCACTGCTGGTGCGCATGGCCGGCGGCCGCCAGCAGCGGCGCCAGGTGGCGCAGGTTGGCACCGATACCGCAGCCGAGATCCAGCACCTTGAGGCCACCGTGCGCCGGCACCGGCAGGCTGCCGAGCGTCGCCACCAGGTGATCGGCCCGCGCGGCGCTGTCCGCCGATGCGCGCAGGGCGAGCCAGTGGTCGTTGAAGTCAGACATCGGCAATGGCCTCAGCGAAGTGGGTGGCGGCGGTGGACCAGTCCGGGAGCTGCCGTATCGCTCGCGCGGCGCGGGCGGCGCGGCGACCGCGCGGATGCGTCCCGGTGAGCTGGGGGGAGCGCCTCGCGCAGTGCGTGCCCGCGGTCCGACTCCACCGGGATGCCGACATCGGCCGGCGCCGTGTCGGCGACGGCACCAGCCGCGGGACCCCGCACCGCCAGCGCGTGCGCCGGGGCCTCGGCATGGGCCACGCCGTCGCCCTCGAAGGGGCTCGCGAGCGCGACCAGGTCAGCGCATGCGAATTGCCCAGCCAACTCGGCGGGCGACAACTCGCCTGGGGGCCGGACACGGGTTTCCGGGTCCGGGGGGCTCCCTATTCTGGCACGCCATTCCGGGACTTTGCTCTGGCACTCCGCTCTGGGACTCGGTGCTGGCACGCAACCGTAGCGGATGCGCTGGGCATCACCGCAGCCCGTAGATGTCGCCGGAATTGGCGTGCTGCGGCAGCGCGTCCAGCCAGGCGCGGATGCCGTCGCCGGAGAGCCAGGCCGGGTGCAGCAGGTGTGGGCTTTCGCCGAGGGCGGCGTTGAAGCGGTACAGGCCCAGCCGCCGGCACTCCGCCAGTGCCGCTCGCGCCACCGGCCGCTGGATGGTGGTGAACCCGAACGACAGCGCCTGCGGTGCGCTGCTCAGCCCGCGCAGCACCTGGTCCTCGAAGCCCTCCACGTCGATCTTGACGAAGCGCGGCTCGCCGAAGCGCCGCACCAGCGCGTCCAGGGTCGTCACCGGCACCGCTACGTCCCGCTCCCAGTGCTGGCCGCACCAGGCCCGGTCGGTCTCCGCGGCGTGGATGAAGTCCGTGGACACCGTGCTGACGGTGGGATTATCCAGGTTCAAGTGCATCATGAGCTCGCCCGGTGCGGCACCGACGGCCGCCTGCACCACGGTGACCTTGGGATCGAGTCCGTAGAATAGCCGCAGAAACCGCGCCAGGAGCGGCTGCGGCTCCACCGCCACCACCCGCATGCCCAACCGGCGAAAGCTCGCCACCCGGTCGCCGACGTCGCTGCCGATGTCGAAGCCGAGGTCGCCGCGGCCGGCGAAGCGCGCGTGCATCTGGTCCAGCGCGGCACGCCGCGAGGGCCGGTAATAGGTGCCGACCGAGCGCAGAACCCCCAGCAGGCTGCGCAGCGCGGACGGTAGGCGCGGCGGGGGAGACATGCGGGAAAACACGTGACGGACTGGCTCAGTCGGCGTGCCCGACCGTGGCCGCGTCCTCGTTGCGGTCGGACGACGCGTCGGCATTTGCACGCATACAACTCCCTGGGGGTCGGGGCGGCCCGGCGGAAATCCCGCGCCGGGCGGCGGCCATCGCCGGGCACGGCACTACCAGCGGCCAATGCAGTTCGGTATTAAGGGAACTGCGGCCTTTTGCAAGGGCCGGAGGGCGGTGCACCGCTGCGACTTGGCGGCTCAATATTGCTGCGCCAAGACATGCTCGATGGGAATGAAGCGCGCGGGCATCGGCCGCGGGACCCCATCCACCCACATGCGCCCGGCGCGATAGTCGCGGCGGACGTGGCTGCGCCCGCCTTGCGGCCGGATGATGCGGATGTCATCCGAGTACAGTCCGAGGGCACGGTGCGTCTGATCCCAGCCGATCTGGAGCTGCACCGCCTTGGTGAGGCGGCCGCGCTCCAACCAGCCCACCTCTACCAGCCCGTCCTCGGAGACCTCCAAGTCGAAGACCGCGGAGCCGATGGTGCCGCCAAGCGTGCTCAGGCAGTCCACACAGGGCAGCAGCCCGGCCGCCAGCTGGCCACGCCGCCAGCCGCCGACGGCATCGCCGAATAGAATGAACAGCCCGCGCGAGCCGCGCGGGAAGGCTGGATCATCCGGTGCGTCGGTGCGCCTTTCCACCAACACCACCAGATCGTCGTAGGCGTCCTCGTCGATCCGGCCGCCGACCGCCTGCACGGGCACCCACCAGTCACGCGGGAGCCAGTCCTCGATCCGCGGCGGCAGCACCTCCCGGGCGGCGGACACCTCGTCCGCGGTAGCCGGCGCGGCGCCGGCGGTGAGCCCCGCGACCAAACCGAGCAGGAGCAGCGGTGCACGCCGGGTGCACACGATCGACTGCGGCCGGCAGATACGCTCAGTCGGCACGGCGGGCACCGGTGGCATCCGCCTCGGCTCGCCGCAGGTGGTCAAGACGCCGGTCGAGACCGTCGACAACGACGCTGCTCTCCGCCAGGCGTTGCGCCAGGGCCTCGGCCTCATCGCGGATCACCGCGAGCTGCTGACCGTCGAACAGCTCGCAGGCGGCCGCCAACTCGGAGTCGGTGGCGGACAGCAGCGACGGAGTCAGTTCTTGCGGGAGGATCGGCGTCTCCGGGTGCAGCAGATCCGCCACCAGTGGCTGCTCCAGCAGCCGGAAATGGATCTGGCGGGCGGCGGCCTCGTCGGCCAGCTCCTGGTGGGCCGTGGCATCGTCGCCCACGTGGCGCAGAAGCGTGCGCATGATGACGTCGATGAGCTTGGCCAGTGCCGCCTTCGGCTCCGTTTGGTCCTCCGGCAGCCCACAAGCCTGCTCGTAGTGGCGCTCCAGGTCGGTCTTCAGCTCCAGGACCAGGTCACTTCCGGCGTCCGGCGGCAGGTCCACGGCACGCTGCACGACGCCCCGGAAGGAGTGGCGAAAAGCCTCCAGCTCCTCGTGATCGGCGCGCTGGGCGTCCAGCAGGCGCTCGGGCGCGACCTCCTGCGGCGGCCAGCCGAACAACGGATTCACGTGCCGGCGGCGCAGGTGGCGCTCGCGACGGCCGGGCTTGTGGGTGAAGGGCAGGTCCGAGTCGGCGAACATGATGAGGAACTGGGAGCTGGAAAGATAGTGAGAAGCTGGAAAGATAGTGATCTGTTGAGTGCCGGGACCTAGTGCACCGTCGCGGAAATGCCGAGGGCGCTTGCAGTGGCTATCCGTGTCGCCCTGGAGGGCGACACGGACAAGCGTCCGCCCAAGCCCGGTCTCGGAATCTTCACATCGCTGCATGAGCCCTAATGCAGCGTTTCTCCCAATTTTGCTTTCGTTGTCGTTGTCGAGTATCCGATTACGACCACGACCACGAGCAGAGACTTCGACCAGGTTACTCGGCTCCAGCCCCACCCGGGTTGGCGCCCTGCAAAATTGGCTGAAACGGGGTACTAATCCCCAGCCCCTTGATTGAGTGCCTCGTACAGAGCCGAGTAGTCGGCCTCGCCGAAACCGGCGGCGACGCCGCGCTCGGCCGCGGCGGCAATCGCCCGGAGCGTGGCGGTGTCGATGCCGGCATCGCTCATGGCCCTTTCCATCAGTCGCACGTCTTTCAGCAGGTGCTTCAGCGGGAAGTTGGCGCTGCCGTAGTCGTGGCTCAGGTACTTGTCCAGCTTCTTGTCGAAAGTCGGGGCGTAGAGGGCGCTGCCGCGCACCACGGTCATGAACTGCTCCACGTCCAGCGCCTCCTTGCGCACCAGTCCCAAACTGAGACAGAAGGTAGCCGTGAGGCCGGCGATGAGCTGGTTTAGCGCCAGCTTCAGCGCCGCCGCCTGGCCCAGCTCGCCAATGCGCTGCGGGGTCTCGGACAGGGCCTCGAACACGGGCAGGCAGCGCTCGTACAGCGCCGGATCGCCGCCGGCCATGACGAAGAGCTTGCCGGCACGTGCCTCCGGCAGGCTGCCGAGCACGGGGGACTCCAGGTACTCGCCGCCCGCCGCCGCCACCCGCTCCGCCAGGGTGCGGCTCTCGGCCGGTGCGATGGTGCCCATCTGCACGATGATCCGACCCGCGAGCGCGGGCTCAGTGTCCGCCGCGAACAGCGTCGCCTCGATGGCGGCGGCATCCGCCAACAGCAGCAGCACCGCGTCCGCGACCGCGACCGCGTCTGCAGCACTACCGGGCAGCGCGATGCCGGCGGTTGCGAGCGGCGCGGCCTTTTCCGCGGTGCGGTTCCAGGCGCTGACGCCGAATCCCTGCGCCTTGAGACGCAGCGCGATCTCACTGCCGAGCAGACCCGTGCCAAGGACGGAGATACGCATGAGGACTCCTCCCGCTTTGCAGCCAGTTGGAATTGAGTACAGGGCCGGTGCGCGGCTGGCTGAGCCGGGCTGGTACTTCGCTGCGGAACTTCCGAGACCGGCCTCCCTCGTTGTCGTTGTCGTTATCGGAGTCGTCAGCGACTATCCGCGCGGTTGAGATCACTCACGATTACGACAACGACCCAAGACGGTCTCTGCGCTTGCTCGCTGTTGCACTAGGGTGGACCGGCCAGGCCCCGGCGCAGCTCGGCGATCACCGGCGTGGTCTCGGGCCGCACGCCGCGCCAGAGCCGAAACGATTCCGCCGCCTGCTCCACCAGCATGCCGAGCCCGTCCAGCGCGCGCACCGCCCCCCGCGCCTCGCCCCAGCGGCAGAAAGGTGTCGGCGCATCGCCATAGACCATGTCGTAGGTCCAGGCGCCGGCGGCCAGCAGGCCGTCCGGCAGGTCCGGGACGCCGCCCTCCAGCCCGCTGGACGTGGCATTGACGATGAGGTCAAAGCTGCGGTCCGCAAGGTCGCCGAGACCGCAGCCGTCGATTCGGGCATCGGCCGCCGCCCGGGCGAGATCCACCGCCTTGGCGGCGGTGCGGTTGGCAATGGTCAGCGCCGCCGGACCCGCGTCGAGCAGCGCGCCGAGCACGCCGTGCGCCGCGCCGCCGGCACCGAGCAGCAGCACTCGCTTGCCGGCGAAGTCGAAGCCCTGATTGTCCACCAGATCCCGCACCAGACCGACGCCGTCGGTGTTGTCGCCGCGCAGCCGGCAGTCGTCCAGGACGATGATGGTGTTGACGGCCCCGGCCGCCTCGGCGCGCGGGCTGCGGTCCGCGAGCAGCTTCCATGCCGCCTGCTTGAACGGCACGGTGACGTTGAGTCCGCGGCCGCCGTCGGCGACGAAGGCGCGCACGTCGCCAGCGAAGTCATCCAGGCTGCCCAGCAGCCGGCCGTATTCCATGCGCTGCCCGGTCTGCCGGGCGAAGGCGGCATGGATCTGCGGCGACTTGCTGTGGGCGATGGGGTTGCCGATAACGGCGTATCTATCCACGTCGAATCAGGGACTAGCTGCTAGGGGCTAGGGGCTAGGGGCTAGGGGCTAGGGGCTAGGGGCTAGCACTCGGTCTTCCTAGTGCACCAGTGCGCAAGTCCCGAGACCGTCTGAGGTCGTTGTCGTTGTCGTTGTCGTGGTCGTCATCGTGATCTCAATTGTCCGGATATTCGATTACGACCACGACCACGAGGGACCCCGGACGCGGAATTCCCGCAGCGAAGCACTAGCGAGGCGCTGCCTCAGACCGACAACGACATGAGGCGGCGAATGTCGCGTCGATCGACTTCGGGCATGCAACAAGGGCCGAGGGCCGAGGCCTAAGGCCCAAAACGCGACCGCACAGAACCGCTCGATTGCCGTGCCGGCCCTTGGTCCTTGGCCCTTTCAGAGCCCTGCCGCGGTGTACACAAAACGTGACGCGTCTGCAAAGATTTCGGCCCTTCAAGCAATCTAGTCCCTGGCTGCCAGCCTCTGGCCGCTCATTCGGAGAGCCATTCCGCGGCTTGCTTGGCGTAGTAGGTCAGAATGCCGTCGGCGCCGGCGCGCTTGCAGCTGGTCAGCGCCTCCAGCACCACCGCGCGCTCTTCCAGCCAGCCGTTCTGGCTTGCGGCCTTGAGCATCGCGTACTCGCCGCTCACGTGATACACGAAGGTCGGCGCGCCGAAGCGATCTTTGATGCGGCGGACGATGTCCAGGTAGGGCATGCCGGGCTTCACCATCACCATGTCGGCGCCCTCGGCGAGGTCCATCGCCACCTCGTGCAGGGCCTCGTCGGTGTTCGCCGGGTCCATCTGGTAGGTGTACTTGTTGCCGCCGCCGAGGTTCGCGGCCGAGCCCACGGCGTCGCGGAACGGGCCGTAGAAGCTGGAGGCGTACTTGGCGGAGTAGGCCATGATGCGGGTGTGAATCTGTCCGGCCTCCTCCAACGCCGCGCGCACCGCGCCGATGCGCCCGTCCATCATGTCCGACGGGGCGACGATGTCGGCACCGGCCTCGGCATGGGACACCGCCTGCCGCACCAGGACCTCGACGGTGGCGTCGTTCATCACGTAGCCGGATTCGTCGATGAGCCCGTCCTGGCCGTGGGTGGTGAAGGGGTCCAGCGCGACGTCGGTCATGACGCCCAGCCCCGGCACGGCGTCCTTGAGCGCCTTGACCGCGCGCTGGGCGAGGCCGTCCGGGTTGTAGGCCTCACGCGCGTCCTCGGACTTGGCCTCCATTGGCGTCACCGGGAACAGCGCCATCGCCGGCACGCCGAGCCGGGCGATGATCTGCGCCTCCTCCACCAGCAGGTCGATGCTCATGCGCTCGATGCCCGGCATGGACGGCACTGGCTCACGCTGGCCGCTGCCTTCCAGCACGAACACCGGGTAGATGAAGTCGTCCGGGGTCAGCGTCGTCTCGCGCATCAGCCGGCGCGAGAAGTCGTCGCGGCGCATGCGGCGCATGCGGGTGGTGGGATAGGCAGCGCGTTGCGTGAGGACGTCGGTCATGGGCTGAACCCGCGTGTTGGTCGTGGCATTGCTAAACCTGCAACAATAGCGCATCGGGCCTGATTGCCTCCACCCCTTGCCGCAAAGGGGTAGACGGCCCGCAGAGACGCGGGCAGCACCCAATCGTTACACTCGGAGATGCTGGGTCGATCGCCGTCGCCGTGCTTCAGTCGTCGCGAATCGCCCACCGCAACCTTAGACTTTGCCGCCGGCCGTCAGTTGCGCCGTTAACCGATCACATCAGGATGCCGCAGATGCTGTTCCACAACCACGACACGAGCCCACACGCCTTCGATGTCGACCTCGAGCGCTTTGAGCAGGAAGTGATCGCCGCCTCTCAGGACCAGCCGATCCTGGTGGACTTCTGGGCCGAGTGGTGCGCGCCCTGCCATCAGCTGACCCCTCACCTGAACCGCGTTGTCAACGAATTCGACGGCACGGTGCGCCTGGCCAAGGTCGAGGTGGACGAGGGTGAGAACATGAAGCTCGCGGGCCATTACCGGCTGCGCGGCTTCCCGACGGTGATCCTGTTCCGCAACGGGAAGGAGTGCGGGCGCTTCAGCGGCTCCCGGTCGAGCCACCAGGTGCGCGAATGGCTGACGTCGCACCTCGGCGAGGACGCCGCCGACTGCGCGGCGGCCTGACGCGCACCCGCCGGGGCCGCCGCGGACACACGCCGCGGCCTGCCCCGCATGCGCGGTCAGACCGCCGGTGTGCGCTGCTCGGACCGCCGAGCACCGGCGTCGTCGAGACCCGGCCGCGTCCCTTCCCGCTGCTCCAGCTCAGCGCCGTTCAGGGCCGAGAGCACGGCCCGCAGCGACGCGCCCACGGTATCGCGGTCGATAGCGGCGCCCGGCACCTGGCGGCCGTCGAGGGTCAGCAGCACATAGGCCGCCGCCTCGGCATCGGTGCCGGCGCCGATGGCATGCTCGCGGTAGTCGGCGACGTTCACCTCGGTGCCGAAAGCCTGCCGCCAGGCGTCGGCGAAGGCGGCGATAGCGCCGTCGCCGCTGCCGGCGATGGACCGCTCGACCCCGTCCACCGCGATACGCGCCTCGATGTGGTCATGACCGTTGCGGTTGAGCCGATAGCCCAGCAGGCGCGCCGGGGCACCATCCTGCACGAAGTGCTCGCGGAACAGGGCATGGATGCGCTCCGCGTCGATCACGCCGCCGCGTTGCTCGCTCTCGCGCTGCACGATGGGCGCAAACGCTTGCAGCAACCAGCGCGGCAGGTTGAGCCCGAAGTCGCGCTCCAGCACGAAGGCGATGCCGCCCTTGCCGGACTGGCTGTTGACGCGGATGACGGCCTCGTAGCTGCGCCCGACATCGTCCGGATCGATGGGCAGATAGGCCACCTGCCAGGGTAGTTCCGCGTCGGCGCGCTGGTGGCGCAGCGACTTGTTGATGGCGTCCTGGTGGCTGCCGGAGAAGGCGGTGTAGACGAGCTCGCCCACCCAGGGGTGGCGCGGGTGGCAGCTGATGCCGGTGCACTGCTCCACCACGTCGATGATGCGGTTCGGATCGCGCATGTCCAGCCCCGGGTCCACGCCCTGGCTGTAGAGGTTCATGGCGACGGTGATGAGGTCCATGTTACCGGTGCGCTCGCCGTTGCCGAGCAGCGTGCCCTCCAGCCGGTCGGCACCCGCCAGCAGGCCCAGCTCCGCCGCCGCCGCGGCGCCGCCGCGGTCGTTGTGGGTGTGCAGCGAGACGACCACGGAATCCCGCCGGTCGAGATGGCGGCAGAACCACTCGACCTGGTCGGCGAAGACGTTGGGGCTCGCCGACTCCACCGTCGCCGGCAGGTTGATGATGCAGGGGCGCTCCGGCGTCGGCTGCCAGACATCGAGTACCGCGTTCACGACCTCCACGGCGTATTCGGGCTCGGTCTGCGAGAAGCTCTCCGGCGAGTACTGGAACGTCCAGTCCGTGCCAGGGTACTTGGCCGCCTCCCGCGCCAGCAGCTCCGCACCGCGGATGGCAATGTCGCGGATGCCGTCACGGTCGCGCCCGAACACCCACTCCCGTTGTACGGGCGAGGTGCTGTTGTAGACGTGCACAATGGCCCGCGGCACACCGTCCAGGGCCGCAAAGGTGCGCTCGATCAAGTCCTCGCGCGCCTGCACCAGCACCTGGATGGTGACATCGTCCGGGATCTGCCGCTCCTCGATCAGCCAGCGCACGAAGTCGTGGTCCGGCTGGCTCGCCGACGGAAAGCCGACCTCGATCTCCTTCACGCCGACATCCACCAACAGCCGCCATAGCGCCTGCTTCTGCGCGACATTCATCGGCGCCAGCAGCGCCTGGTTGCCGTCGCGCAGGTCCACGCTGGCCCAGCGCGGGGCGCGGGTGATGGTGCGGTCCGGCCAGGTGCGGTCGGGCAACGATACGGTCGGTGCGGGGCGGTATTTGCGGTGGTCGAACATGGCGGCGAATGAGGGGGTAGGAGTTAGGGGCCAGTGGCTAGGGGGTGGCGGCTCCGGCCCGCGCCGGGTTGCGGCGACGGGCGTTGGAGCCACGGTTGGGAGCCGCTGCCTTGTGGGCGCAACCCGCGTGCCGGCTTGTGGCCGACGCGAATAGTCTGCGCGCTTTGCCCCCGCAGTTGATTGCTAACATGGCGCGGAATAGCTCACTTCTGGCAATTTTCTGCCGTTCTATTGAGCATGCGCGCAAGATATGCGTTATTGTTGAGGCAAGTGCGAAGTGCGCTGCCGGCGCCCGCGGCCAGAACGGCCGCTTAGCGCTTGTGAAGCCGCTCGTAGCGGCCATCGAGGGAATCGCCTGTGTGTCGGGCCTCCTACGACGGCCCGACCTACGGCAACTGTCCTGCCGCCGGTCGCGGCACCAAGCGTGCCGCTCCCACGAGCGCTGCTCGCATAGCCGCGGCTCCGGGCGCGCCGGTGTGGGAGCGCCACTGCCTTGTGTGGCGCGACGACGGCTGCGAGGTTGCCCGACGCTTGCTAGTTACTCGGGGCGTGGTGTGCTGCTTGACCGCCGGTCGCGGCACCAAGCGTGCCGCTCCCACGAGCGCTGCTCGCGTAACGGCTGCTCCGGGCGCGCCGGTGTGGGAGCGCCACTGCTTTTTGTGGCGCGACGACGGCTGCGAGGTTGCCCGACGCTTGCTAGTTACTCGGGGCGTGGTGTGCTGCTTGACCGCCGGTCGCGGCACCAAGCGTGCCGCTCCCACGAGCGCTGCT
>NZ_JAJDNQ010000067.1 GCF_022340605.1 Thiohalocapsa sp. | reverse complement strand
CGGCGCACCAAGAACAACCCGGTGCTGATCGGCGAGCCCGGCGTCGGCAAGACCGCCATCGTCGAGGGCCTGGCGCAGCGCATCGTCAACGGCGAGGTGCCGGAGGGGCTGAAATCCAAGCGCTTGCTGAGCCTGGACATGGCCGCGCTCATCGCCGGCGCCAAGTTCCGCGGCGAGTTCGAGGAGCGCCTCAAGGCCGTCCTCAACGACATCGCCAAGCAGGAAGGCAACATCATCCTGTTCATCGACGAACTGCACACCATGGTGGGCGCGGGCAAGGCCGAGGGCGCCATGGACGCCGGCAACATGCTGAAGCCCGCCCTGGCCCGCGGCGAGCTGCACTGCATCGGCGCCACCACGCTGGATGAATACCGCAAGTACGTCGAGAAGGACGCCGCGCTGGAGCGGCGCTTCCAGAAGGTGCTCGTGGACGAGCCCAACGTCGAGGACACCATCGCCATCCTGCGCGGCCTGAAGGAGCGCTATGAGGTGCACCACGCGGTGGAGATCACCGATCCCGCCATCGTTGCCGCGGCGACGCTGAGCCACCGCTACATCACCGACCGCCAGCTCCCGGACAAGGCCATCGACCTCATCGACGAGGCCGCCTCGCAGATCCGCATGGAGATCGACTCCATGCCGGAGGAGATGGACCGGTTGGACCGCCGGCTGATCCAGCTCAAGATCGAGCGCGAGGCCCTGAAGAAGGAGTCCGACGAGGCGTCCAAGAAGCGGCTTGCGGATCTGGAGGGGCAGATCGCCAGCCTGGAGCGGGAGTTCTCGGACCTGGACGAGATCTGGAAGGCCGAGAAGGCTGCCGTGCAGGGCACCGCGCACATCAAGGAAGAGCTGGAGAGCGCCCGCCTGGAGCTGGAGACCGCGCGCCGCGCCGGCGACCTCGGGCGCATGTCCGAGCTGCAATACGGCCGCATTCCCGAGCTGGAAAAGCGCCTCGCCGCCGCCACCGAGGCGGAGCAGAACGAGACCCAGCTCCTGCGCAACAAGGTCACCGAGGAGGAGGTCGCGCAGATCGTCTCCAAGTGGACCGGCATCCCGGTGTCCAAGATGCTGGAGGGCGAGCGCGAGAAGCTGCTGCGCATGGAAGAGGAGATCGAGCAGCGCGTGGTGGGCCAGCACGAGGCGGTGCGCGCCGTCTCCGACGCCATCCGCCGCTCCCGCGCCGGGCTGTCGGACCCCAACCGGCCCATCGGCTCCTTCCTGTTCCTGGGGCCCACCGGCGTCGGCAAGACCGAGCTGTGCAAGGCGCTGGCGGAGTTCATGTTCGACACCGAGGACGCCATGGTCCGGATCGATATGTCCGAGTTCATGGAGAAGCACTCGGTGGCGCGGCTCATCGGCGCACCGCCGGGCTACGTGGGCTATGAGGAGGGCGGCTACCTGACGGAGGCCATCCGCCGCCGGCCCTACAGCGTCATCCTGATGGACGAGGTGGAGAAGGCGCACCCGGACGTGTTCAACATCCTGTTGCAGGTACTCGACGACGGCCGGCTCACGGACGGGCAGGGGCGCACCGTGGACTTCCGCAACGCGGTCATCGTCATGACCAGCAACTTAGGCTCCGACATCATCCAGCAGAAGGCCGGCGAGGCGAACTACGCGGAGATGAAGGACGCCGTGATGGAGATCGTGCGCCAGGCGTTCCGGCCCGAGTTCATCAACCGCCTCGATGAGATCGTCGTCTTCCACCCGCTGGACGAGGACCAGATCCGCGCCATCGCCCGCATCCAGATCGGCTACCTCAAAGACCGCCTGGCGGACCGCGACATGACCCTGGACATCAGCGACGCCGCGCTGGACCTGCTCGGCGAGGCCGGCTTCGACCCCGTCTACGGCGCCCGGCCGCTGAAGCGCGCCATCCGCGCGCAACTGGAGAACCCGCTGGCGCAGGAGATCCTCGCCGGGCAGTTCAAGCCGGGCGATACGGTTCAGGTGGATGCCGAGGACGGCCGGCTGGCGTTCGGTACCGTGGTGGAGGCGGAGCTGGTGGATTAGTGCACGGCCATGGAATTGTCCCTACCGTTCGCGGTCCGGCGCGAGCGAGTGTCGCCCTGGAGGCCTGGCCGGGGAGCCGAGTAAGAGACCGTGCCGCCATCGAGCGGTTGCTGTGCAGTCACCGAGCCTTACGTGTCTGCTCAGCGCCGAGAACCTCGACAAGGTCTATCGCAAGCCCGTGTGTGACGCCGTCATCCAGACGGACCTCGACGACGACTGGCTGCCCGACGACTGATTCGTGGGAGCGGCGTCCCCGCCGCGATGCGTGGGAGCGGCGTCCCCGCCGCGATAAGGCCATACTCAGCGGAGCCCCGCCATGCCCCTGACACCCATCAACGGCATCGACCTCTACTACGAGTTGCACGGCTCCGCCGCGGACGCCGGCGGCACCCCACCACTCGTGGCCGTCGCCGGTCTCGCCAGCGACTCTCAATCCTGGATGCCCGTCGTTGGCCCGCTCGCGGAGCACCGGCGCCTGGTGCTGTTCGACAACCGTGGCTGCGGCCGCAGCCAGCCGCAGGACGCCGCCAGCGGCATCGACGCCATGGCCGCGGACTGCATCGCGCTGGCCGACCACCTGGGTCTGGAGCGCTTCGACCTGCTCGGGCATTCCATGGGCGGCTTCGTCGCCCTCACCTGCGCGCTGCGCCATCCCGAGCGCGTGCACAGGCTCATCCTCGCGAACACCGCCGCCAGCAGTGGCGCGCGCAACGACAGCCTGTTCGCCGATTGGGCGGCGACCCTCGCCGGCGGCATGGACCCGGCGGTGTGGTTCCGCAACTTCTTCTACTGGATCTTCACGCCAGGCTTTTTCGCGCGACCGGACGTGGTCGGCGAGGCGCTGCGGCTCGCCCTCGATTACCCCCATCCGCAGTCGCCGGCCGGCTTCAGCGCCCAGGCCGCGGCGATGTGCGGCTTCGACTGCCGCGGGCGGCTGGCCGAGCTGCGCGCGCCGGCGCTGGCTTTGTGCGCCGAGCGCGACCTGATCTTTCCGCCGGACGAGGCGCTGGCGGACCTGCGCGCGATCCCCGGCGCCGAGGTCGTGGTCGTCCCCGGGCAGGCGCATGCGCTGCATGTCGAGGCGCCGGCGCAGTTTCTGGCGCCGGTGCTTGACTTTCTCGACTGATCGCGTCTGCGTCACTGGCCTCGGCCTCGCGTTCGTGGGAGCGGCGTTCTCGCCGCGATGTGAGCGTCGGCGCGGCAATCGCGGCGGGGACGCCGCTCCCACGGTCCGGTAGGATGCGCAGAGTCATGCATGCCCCCGGGCGCGCATATCAACCCAATCCTCTCGGAGACCCACGAGCTTTGGAACTGACAGGCAAGATCACCCAAGTCCTTCCGGAAAAGTCCGGCACGTCCACCCGCGGCCCCTGGCGCAAGCAGGAGTACGTCATCGAGATCCCGGGCGAGTATCCGAAGCAAGTCTGCTTCATGGTCTGGGGCGACCGCATCGACCAGTTCGGCATCCAGCAGGGCCAGGAACTGACGGTCCACATCGATCTGGAAAGTCGCGAATACAACGGCCGCTGGTACACGGACGTGAAGGCCTGGCGCGTCGAGCCGGCCGGCCAGGGTGCGGGGCAGGGGGACGGTTTCGACCAGTCCGGCGAGCCGCCGATGCTGGACGGGGAACCGCCGTTCTAGACCTAACGGGAGCTCGCATCATGACCCGGCCGCCCCGCCTGACCATCCTGTTCGACAACTACCCGGGCGTGCCCGGCCTGACCACCCTGTGGGGCTTCGCCGCGCTGATCGAGATCGATGGGGAGACCGATGGCGAAACTGGCGGGCACAGAATTCTGTTCGACACCGGCAGCAACGGCCGGGCGCTCCTCAAGAACATGGCCGCACTCGGCGTCGACCCGGCCTCGGTGGATTGCTTGTTCCTGTCGCACCCGCACTGGGACCACATGGGCGGGCTCGACTCCGTGCTCGAGCTGAACCCGCACCTGACCCTGGTGCTGCACGAGGGCTTCTCCAAGCACCTGATCGCGGACCTGCGCCGGCAGTGCGCGGAGCTCATCGTCGTCGGCCCGGAGCCGCGGGCGCTGTTGCCCGGCGTGCTCAGCACCGGCATGATGGACGCCGACCCGATGCGCGCGGGGCCGCCCGAGCACGGCCTCATCCTGAACGCGTCGGACGGCGCCACCGGCAGCGCGGGCGCGGCCGGCGTCACCGCCGCCATCAGCGGCTGCGCCCATCCGGGCATGGAGCGCATCGTCGAGCGCGGCGCCGCCATGCTCGGCAAACGCATCGACTGGGCCATCGGCGGCTTCCACCTCATGTACGCCGACGCGGTGGAGATCCAGCGCGCCATCCGCGCCTTTCAGGCCCTCGACATCGTCTGCGTCGTGCCCACCCACTGCACCGGCGACACCGCCCGCGCCGCCTTCCGCCAAGCCTACGGCGAGCGCTGCATCGAAGGCGGCGTGGGCCGGCAGATCCTCATCCGCCCGCCCCACCCCTGACCGCCAAAAGGCCGGCCCAGCCACCCCCTGGAGCGCCGAGTTCCACTCGGCCCGCCGCCGGCGCGGCTCAATGGCGCGCCGGCGGCGTCACACCCCCAGCCCGCCCCCCCGCGGCACCCCCACGCCGCCCTCGATCAGACCTCCATCCACCGCCGTGGGAGCGCCGTCCTCGGCGCGACGGCCGCCCGATCGCACCGGCGACGAGACTACAAAAGCATTGCTCGCAACGCCGAAAACGCGCGGATTGTAGTCGGGTTAGCGCGTCGTAACCCGACGACGGGCGTGCGTCAGCTGTTGATTGTCGGGTTACGCTATCGCTAACCCGACCTACGCCGAACACTTTCACAGTCTTGAACGCCGCTCCCACGGGGCCAGCGCTTGGTCGCGGTGATTGTGGCGGCGGCTCGAGCATCGCTCGGAGCGGATCTCGGCGTAGGATGGGCAAAGCGGAGCGTGCCCATCTCCTAGGCTGGATCAATCCGGCGTAACCCAGCCGCGGCCAACCGCCCACGCCCGGCCCTGGGTCAATTTGCCCATGCATCCACTTGCCTATACTCGCCGCAATCGCCGCCAATCTGCGCCGCTGAACGCGCCCGACGCCCATGGGACACCTCCTCAGCACCAAATCCTCCCTGGTGCCGCTCATCGACCGCCTGAACCGCAACCCCATCGGGCTGGTGGACAACGACAAGCTGCGCGAAATCCTGAGCCTCCTGTTCGATGAGCGCGAGGCCTACGTGGCTTCCCGCTTCCCGGTGCTCGAGGCCACGCGGGATGAGCTGGCCAAGGCCACCGGCGTCCCGGCCGCCGAGCTGGACGGCATCCTCGAATCCCTCACCAACAAGGGCCTGGTGATGGAGCTGCCGTACTCGGGCACCAGCTACTACATGCTGATCCCCGGGCTCATCGGTTTCTTCGAGATCACCTTCATGCGCCGCCGCGTGGACCTGCCGGTGGAGCGCATCGCGCGGCTCATGACCGAATACCTGAACGAGCGAGCCACCGACGGGACCGACCAGGCGCGGGAATTCTTCGGCAGCCGCACCCAGATCGCCCGCGCCCTCGTCTACCCGGACCAGATCCCGGTCACCTCCCGCATCACCCCCTACGAGGACGCCCGCGAGGTCATCCGCCGCGCGAGCTACCGCGCCGTGACCCTATGCTACTGCCGGCACAAGAAGGAGCACCTCGGCCAGAGCTGCCGCAAGGGCGCGCCGGTGGAAGGCATCTGCATGGTGCTGGGGGAGGGCGCGCGCTTCCTGGTGCGCCGCGGCTTCGCCGAGGAGCGCACTGTCGAGCAGATGCTCGAGACCCTCGACTACGCCCGCTCCCTGGGCCTGACCCACGTCACCGATAACGTCCGCGAGCAGCCGACCTTCCTCTGCAACTGCTGTCGCTGCTGCTGCGAGCTCCTCGGCGGCGTGCAGAACGGCTACCCCGACGGCCTCGCCAAGACCCCCTTCATCGCCGAGGTGGACCCCGATCTGTGCGACTACTGCGGCGAGTGCATGCGCGCCTGCAACGTCAAGTGCATCGGCCTCGGCAGCCCGACCGGCGCCAAGGCTGGGGATCAGGTCGGCACGTCCTCGGCACGCCAAGACCGCCAGCAGCGCAAACGCTGGGCCGAGGTACAGGCCAATGTCTGCCTCGGCTGCGGTGTCTGCATCCCCACCTGCGAGCACGGCGCCATCACGCTCAAGCCCCGCGACGGCTACCGCAAGCCACCCGCCCAGCCCATGAGTCTCTACGCCCGCATGCTCTGGGAAAAGGGCCGGCTCTGGCCCTACCTCCGCGAAGCCCTGAAGCGGCGCCTGCGGGTGCCGCTGATGTGGCGGGGGTAGCGTAACGCGGGCGGCTCTGCGATGCGTTGATGCGGCCGACAGCGGCCGCGGCGCCGCCGCCGGTCTCCCTCAGGCGCGCGCGGTGGCGACCGTCCCCGAGATACGGGTCAGCTTGGCTGTCGACGCATCCGGCTTGCCGTCGCGCCACGCGGTGGTGACATAGAGCGAGTCGAGCGCCGCCTCCTCGGCGGCCATGAAAGCGCCGAGGCTCATGGGCACCTTGCCGCCCGTCACGTCCACGGCCACGTTCCTGACGCCCTCCGCTCGCATGTCCGCCAGCAGTTCCTTGACCGCACGATAGCGTCGTCAGCGGCCCCAGCACGGTGGACACGCGGTCCAGCAACTCCCACAGCGTCATGACGTTTCCTCCGCGAGCGGGCGCGCTGCGAAGGCCTCCAGCCGAGCGCCATGCCTGCATAGCGCGGTTTCCAGGTGCATCGGTAGGCCGGGCCAACGAAGGAGGCCGGACAATCCGGCGCAGGCGTAGGCGCAGACTGAGGCGGTGGCGCTAGCCGTGCGCGCCGCGTCGGGCTTCCTTCCTCAACCCGACTCATCGAGGAACAAGGGCCACAGTGTAGCCCGCTGGCTCTGCGGTGCAAGGGTGGTATTGGCTCAGGGTCGGGTACGACGCGATGAGGGCCGGGGCCGCTTTTTGGCGCCTGGTCGCGCTCGCTTGGGGGAGTTTGGTCCGTGGCGGTGCCGGGGTGGCTTCTCGTGCGATGGACGGGCATCGGCCGGACGCCGGGTGATGAGGCCGGAGTTGCGGGCTGGCCGACTTGCCTTGCGGGCCTTTGCGGGTTGGGGCCTGGCGCTGTCTGCATCCGGCAGGCGTTGGCCGAGGAACTCGACGCCTTGGTGGCTGCGGACGATGCGGGTCTTGTCGGGATGCAGGGCGAGGTCGAGCCCACGCAGCCCCTGCTCGGCGACGGTGAGAGCGGCCCGGGCCTGAGACTCGGTCTCGGTGAATAGCGGGAGATCGTCGGCATAGCGGACGAAGGGGATGTGCTTGTTGGTGAGTGCTTGGTCGAAGGGGTGTAGGTACAGGTTGCAGAAGAGCTGACCTGGCTCCAACGCTCCGGCGTTGGAGCAAAGGCGGGCGCTCCGCGCCCCGTGCTGCAGCATCGTAGGTCGGGTCAGCGATCGCGTAACCCGACTCGCCGTACAATTGCCCGCTACGCACGCAAAGCGGATGCTGAAGACCTGCGGCTGATAGATGTCGCTCGCGACAGCGACAACGGCGAAGGCGGTCAACCAGCTCTCGCGCAATAGGTTGAACAGCTCCGCGTGCCGGTTGGTCCGTCGCAGCCGCTTCGCGAGTACAGATGGTGTAGAACTTGGCATTGCTGCCGAGCCGGTTGCGCAGCTTGGAATTGGTCTGGCTGAAAAAGTCCGCGCTCATGCCATCTTGGAGGCGCTTGGCGGTGCGCTCGTCGTCGCCGAGCTTGCCCAGAATGCGCCGGCACTCGGCGAGGTATTCGTGCGCGCGGCGAGCTGGCGCGAGGACCATCGCTCCAGGTCAATCCAGCGCAGGGCGCGGCTGCGCAGTTGCAGCCCGTCGAGGATCGGCTGCAGGCGCGCCGGCGCCGGGTGGATACTGCCGTCGCCGTAAAGTCGGTTCAGGGTCTGCAGCCGAACAAAAAGGGCACGGACGAAGTCGCGCAGGTGGAAGGCCTCCGCGCTGACGAAGCGGCCGGCCGCCTTGATGCGCAACGGGGTTTCGAAGGCGATGGTAGCGGCGGGTGGCGTGGCGGGCAGGGCCGGAGCCGGGCTGTCGAACTCCTGAGGCGGCAGCGGGGCGGGTGCGCTGGGGTCGAAGGCGCAGACCCAGTCGCCGCTGCCGAGATGCCGCTCGCGCTCGACGCGCAGCAACCCGAGCGGCGTTCGGCCACCGCCCAGGCCGCCGGCGGTGCCGTTGATGACCGCCTGGATCAGGAAGGGGGCGTGGGCGCGGGCGGGCCCCATCAGGGTGAGGTGGAGGCTGAGTTGGTCTCGCGCCGGGTCGAAGGTCCGCGGCACCGGTTTGGCATCCAGCACCAAGGGGTGCGGCAGGTCCTTGGCCGTGGTCGGCACCCCTGCGAGCGCCGCGGCAGGTGTCTCGAACACGGCCGGATAGACGCAGCTGGACAACAGCAGGCAGCCGTCGCAGATTGGCTGCTTGGTCACGCAGGCCAGGTCGCGCAGACTGTGGCCGAGCAGCCCGCGCCAGGCGAAGCCGGCATAGCCGGTGAGTGTCAGCGGGCCATCCGCACGGAACAGGAAGCGCAGCCGCAGCAATCGTGGAGAGGGCGTCGTCATTGCCGGTGTGGACGCTGTTTGCGGGCTTGATATGCACGTTTTGATGACGCGATACCCTGCCTGAGCCCGACATGCTCGATCCGTCATGAAGCCCGACACCACCACCGCCATGCACCAGCTCATCGCGCGGGTGCGCGACGCGATTCCGTTCGATCTGCCGGCGGCGCAGGTCTGCACCGGGGAGTGCAACGGCTGCTCGGTGAAGCTGTTGGCGTACCTCGATGGCGAGCTGTCGGACTGGGAGGCGCGGCTTGCGGCGGGGGAGCGGCCGAACTTCGGGGATTTGTCGCGGCTCGGGCGGACCAGCCGCAAGGTCTATCGGGTGCTGGCGCAGAACGGGCTGGTTGCGCCGGAGGCGTGACGCCGCAGTGGGAGCGCCGTCCTCGGCGCGCTGCGGCGTTTGGGGCTGCCGATCGCCGCGGGGACGCCGCTCCCACGGGGGAGGGCGGCGCTGGGTGTGCGGGCCGTGGGAGCGCTGTCTTCAGCGCGATGCGGCGTTTGGGGCTGCCGATCGCGGCGGGGACGCCGCTCCCACGGTTGGCAGCGCCTGGCCGACGTTACGATCTAGGCCCGCCCCAGCGGCAGCCAAGCGAGCGGATCTCGCAGTTTGGCGCTAGCATCTCCAGTCCGTCGCACAAACGAGGTTAGACGCATGCTGACCGACTACATCCGCGCCGCCCTCTGTCACGGCGAGTACAAACAGCTGGAGGACGGCAGCTGGTTTGCGGAGATCCCCGGCTTCGAGGGGGTGTGGGCAAATGCCGCCTCCGTGGAGGCTTGCCGCACGGAGTTGGCGGAAGTGCTGGAGGAGTGGCTGTTGCTCAAGATCCACGACCACGACCCGCTACCCGTCGTCGATGGCCACGACTTGGCCATTGCGTGGGACTCTGCCGCCTGATGTCTGCCTCGATGACGCGCTGGCCTGCATGCCCAAGTCGCTTTCACGCCGGGAGCTGATTCGCAAGTTCCGCGCACTGGGCTGGACGGGGCCGCATGCCGGTAAGCGACATCAGTTCATGCAGCGGGGCACGAAGAAGATCCGCATCCCGAACCCGCACGGCAGCGGGGACATTGGTGCAGGCTTGATCGCGGAGATCCTGCGTCAGGCTGGAATTTCGCAACAAGACTGGGATGGCGCTTAAAACAGCCTCGCCGCAAGGCTCCCCCGGATGGTCCGCACGGCGGACCCTACGGAGCGCGATCCGTCATGAAGCCCGGCACCACCCCCATGCGGCAGCTCATCGCGCAGGACCGCGACGCGATCCCCTTCGATCTGCCCACGGCGCAGGTCTGCACTGGGGGAGTGCAACGGCTGCTCGGTGAAGCTGCTGGAGCACCTGGTAAGTCGTCGGCCAGGGCCCCGCGCAGCGCGCCGTCATCCCCGGCGTCTGCAATAATCGGGGGCCATGAAGATCCTGCACGCCTTCTGGCTCCCAGAGACCACCGACGGTTTTCTCCAAGGTGGATCGTTCCGGCTGTGGGTGGAGACGCTGGAGCGCACGCCGGCAAAGCGCGACAGGGGGACCGCGTTTCATCCGTTCAGCCTCCGCGGGGAGGCCTGGTCCGCGTTTCTCGAGGGGCTTGGCGCGAAGCCGACCGGGCTTCAGCTCCGCGATGTGTTGGATTCCCGCGAGATCCACCTGCCCAGTGCATCCGATGCGCCGCTGCCGTCGCCCCAATTGGCGAAGCACTGGCCGGAAGCCATCGACGAGGGCTCGACGGCGCCGCGACCTTGGCGCGTGGACTGCCAGCGTCTCGAACATCCCGTCAGACAACTGAGCGAGCTCCATTTTTTATCGTTTTACCGGGCCGACGACGTCCAGCCCGGCAACGACTTCCTGTTCTGGTACTGGTTCACCCAGGGGCTCAAGCGGCTCTTGGTGCGCGATCAGTACCTTCCTGCCCTGATCCTTCGTCAGCCGCCGCGACCGAAAGGCAAGCGCAAGCTGCCGCCGTTGGAGTTGTATGGGGCCTGGCAATGGGCCTCGGACCCCTACGAGCAGCTAATCGCCGATGCCCGCGACAGGATGCCGGGCGCCTGCGCCTGCGCGCTGGAAGGGCCGGGGGACAACGAGAGTCTGCTGCGGCACTGCGCGGAGGTGCTGCTGGAGCGAGTCGTCCGCCAGACTCCGCTGCCGGCCACGTTCACGAAGCGCATCGACAACAGCCTGCTCACTGCCTGCGTCGACTCGGAGATCCGGCCTTGGCAGACCGCCGGGCCGGCCATGGAGGTCTACCGGGACTGGCAGCAGTGGCGCCGGCGCATCCTCGGCGCCGAGCGCGATGCCGCCTTCACACTGGGCTTTCGGCTCGTGGAGCCGCCCGATGGCGGCGAAGATGATTGGTCGTTGCACTTCGTCGCCGTTCCCAAAGATGACCCCTCCCAGCGCCTCGCGCTGTCCGAGTACTGGTCCGCGTCCGAGCAAGCGCGACAACGGCTGCGCCGTCAGCTCGGAGCGGACTTCGAGACCCACCTCCTGCTCAACCTGGGGCTCGCCGCCCGCATGGTCCCGAAGCTTTGGGCGGGCCTCGACACCGCCGCGCCCCAGATGGTGGCGCTGGACCTGGATGAGGCCTTCGACTTCCTCAAGGAATCCGTCTGGGTGCTGGAGGACGCCGGATTCAAGATCATCGTCCCCGCCTGGTGGACGCCTCAGGGCCGGCGCCGCGTGAAGATCCGCCTACGCGCCTCGCCCTCGAAGTCTTCGAGCGGTGCCACCGCGGGGGCTGGCCACGTCAACCTCGACAACCTCATCCGGTACAACTACCTGCTCGCTATCGGCGATGAGGTCGTGAGCGAAGCCGAGTGGGAGCGCCTGATCGAGGCGAAGAGCCCCTTGGTGCGGTTCCGCGGCCAGTGGGTCGAGCTCGACCGGAACAAAATGCAGGAGATGCTCGCCTTTTGGCGGGAGCACGGGGGAGAGGGCCTCGGGAAAGGCGGGGAGATGAGCGTCCAGGATCTGCTCGCGCGCACCGCCACCGACGAGACCTTCGAGGTCGATCGCGACGACGCCCTGGCCGCGATGCTGGACAGGCTGCGCGACCAAAGCCGCCTGGAGCCCATTGCGGACCTGCCGCAACTGAAGGCACAGCTGCGCGACTACCAGAAGCGGGGCGTCGCCTGGCTGCGGTTTCTGGAGCAGCTCGGCCTGAACGGCTGTCTGGCCGATGACATGGGCCTCGGCAAGACCATGCAGGTCATCGCCCGCCTGGTGCAGGAGCGACTGGTGCAGGAGCGCCTGGAGCAGGAGCGACTGGTGCAGGAGCGACTGGTGCAGGGGGGTGGGGCCGAAGCGGTCCCGGCACCCACCCTGCTCATCGCCCCCACCTCCGTCATGGGCAACTGGGCCAAGGAGGTCGAGCGCTTCGCGCCGCACCTCGCGACGCTCATCCACCACGGTCCCGGTCGGGAGCGGGAGCCGGAAGCCTTCAAGGCGCTGGCGGCGGACAAGGCCATGGTCATCACCTCCTACGCCCTGGCGCGGCTGGACGAGAAGCTCTTCGCCGGCATCTACTGGCACCGCGTGGTCCTCGACGAGGCACAGAACATCAAGAACCCCAAGGCCGCCCAGACCAAGGCCGTGCTCAAGCTCCAAGCCCAACATCGGCTGGCCCTCACCGGCACCCCGGTGGAAAACCGGCTGACCGATCTCTGGTCTATCTTCAACTTCGTCAACCCGGGCTACCTGGACACCCAGGCCCGGTTCCGCAAGCGCTTCGAGCTGCCGGTACAGCGCGATAACGACCCGGTGCAGACCGCCACCCTCAGGCGCCTGGTGGAGCCCTTCATCCTGCGCCGCGTCAAGACTGACAAGGCCATCATCAAAGACCTGCCAGACAAGGTGGAGGCCATCCAATACTGCAACCTCAGCAAGGAGCAGGCGGCCCTGTATGAGTCGGTCGTGCGTGATGTCGAACGTCAGCTCGAAGAGAAGGAAGGCATCGAGCGCCAAGGCCTGATGCTCTCCACCCTGATGAAGCTCAAGCAGATCTGCAACCATCCGGCGCAGTTCCTGCACGACGGCAGCACCTTCACCGCGGAGCGCTCTCATAAGCTCGAGCGCCTTCAGGAGATGCTGGAAGAGGTCATGGCCGAGGGCGACAGCGTGCTGATCTTCTCTCAGTTCACGGAGGTCGGCAGCCAGCTCGAGCATCTGCTCAAACGGGGCCTGGGCTACAACACCTACTACCTGCACGGCGGGACGGCCCGCGGCCGGCGCGAGGCCATGATCGAGGCCTTTCAGGACCCACGCACCGAGCCCTCGATCTTCGTGCTCTCGCTCAAGGCCGGCGGTGTCGGCATCACGCTGACCAAGGCCAACCACGTCTTCCACTTCGACCGCTGGTGGAACCCGGCGGTGGAGGATCAGGCCAGCGACCGGGCCTTCCGCATCGGCCAGCAGAAGAACGTCTTCGTGCACAAGTTCGTCACCCTGGGCACCCTGGAGGAGCGCATCAACGACATGATCGAGGAGAAGAAGGCGCTGGCCGGCGCCATCGTCGGCAACGACGAGTCCTGGCTG
>NZ_JAJDNQ010000065.1 GCF_022340605.1 Thiohalocapsa sp. | reverse complement strand
ACGGCGGGTGCGCAGTTCGGCCTCGAGTTCGCGGAGACTCATCTTCGTCCAAGCCCGCTGATGCACGCAGACACCGCATTGCGCCGACTGATCCCGCTCGCCCTGACCGCCGGGCTGCTCTTCGTCGCGGCGCTCGCCTTCACGCGACTGCCCTGCTGGGCGCTGTTTCCGTTGCTGGTGCCGGTGGCTTGGCCGATCTGGGCCTACTGGTCGGGCAACGCCCTGTTCGCGCGCCGGCTCTGGCTGCACGGGGTCACGCGGGCGGACAGCCGGGTGCGGCGCTGGCTCATGCGCGGCTGGCTGGTGCAGGCGCTCACAGCGGTGCCCGCGCTCTTGTTTACCGCGCTGTTGCTGCCCATCGCGGCGCTGCTGGCGCCCGAGCACTGGTTGGTGCTGGCCCTGGACGTGCTGGCGTTGTCGCTCGTCATCGGCCCGTTGCAGCGCCACCTTGCGGTCGAGGTGCAGGCGGAGAAGGCCGGCTTCATCGCCCGCCGGTGGCCCCTGCTGTTGGGCAACCTGCTGTTCCTGGCCGCGGCCTTTCTGGTGGTGGACTTCGCCGTGATCGGCGGTCCGGACAGCCGCGGACAGTCTTGGCAGGCGGTGGCGGAATCGGCCTTCACCGGCACGGCGGGCGACGTCGTCTGTCCGGCGGCGGGCTGGGCGGTCGGGGCGCTGGCGGTGGTGCAGGCGCTGGCCTGGCACGCGTCACTGCTGGTGATCCCGTCGCTGCCGGAGCCGCTGCTGCGCCTCGGCGCCTGGCTTCTAATGCTGGCGCGCGCCGGGCTGTTCGGCTGGCTCGTCACCAGCATGCTGCTGGGCACGCTGGCGCTGGTGGAGCAGCGCCGGGCGGCGGGCGGCACCGGCGTCGAGGGCATCGGCTTCGGCACGATGTCGACGGCCTTCATCTATACCATTCTGCTGCTCGCCGCGCCCTACCTCTACGCGCTGCATAAGCTCCGGCACTTCGATGCGACCGCGCTGGAGCGCCAGGCGCGCCAGGTGGTGACCTGGACCAACCCCTGCCGCGCGGACCCGACCCTGGCGGCGCTCTCCGGTGCGCTGGACGAGCGGCTGCGGGTCGCCCGCGCCGAGGCGCTGAATGCCGCGGACGCGAGGATCGACGCGGCGCTCGACGCCTTCTTCGCGCGGGCGGAGCAGGGCGTCGATGCCTACCTGGACTGGTACTTCACCGTCATCGGTGAGTACCAGCGGCTCGCGGCCGCGGCCACCGGCGACTTCGGCGGGCTGATGGCGACGCAGCTCGATCAGCGGCTGTTCGCGGATGCCAACTTCGAGACCTGGCTGCAAGGCGTCTACGCCGATCTCGACACCGATGCCGGACGGCGCATCGAGCAGTCTGCGGAGGAGATCGGCTGGCAACTGCGCGGTGCCGCCGAGGCGAGCGACTGTGCCTTCGAGCTCTTCGTCGACCCCGGCGCCGCGAATGCGCAGGCAGATCTGCTCGACTTCGGCCGTGATGCCCGGCGCGCGGGCACCGCCGCCGCGGCCGGCGCCGCCGCGGGCGCCATCACCGCGAAGCTGCTCTCCAAGCAGGTGGCCGGTGCCGTGGCCGCCAAGCTCGCCACGAAGAAGAGCTTCCAGGCCGCCGTTGCCTTGGCCGGCAAGGCGGCGGCCAAGAAGGGCGGCTCGTCGCTCGCCTCCGCCCTGGGTGCGACGGCCCTCTGCGCACCGAGTGGGCCCTGGGCGGTGCTCTGCGGCATCGGTGCCGGCGCCGTCACCTGGCTGGCGGTGGACAAGGTGATGATCGAGGTCGACGAGGTGCGCTTCCGCGACGAGATGCATGCGGAGCTTCTGGCGATGCTGGCCGAGCAGCGCGAGCTGCTGGCGGCGGCCCTGCATGCCCGCCAGACCGCCGCGGTCGATGCCGGGCTAACGGCGCTGGCTGAGCGCCTCGGGCGGCGCTATGTGCCGGCGCGAGAGTGATGCGGCGCCACGAGTCAGCCGCGGGCCAGCAGGCGTTCTGCGGCCGCCCTCATGCGCTCGACGATGGCCAGAACTTCCGGCGCAGCGGCGTGGAGGCCGTTGAGTATGTCCGCAATGGCGTCAGGGTCTGGGTACTCGTGCCCGACTGCATTGCGCAGTGCGCGCTGGCGCTCCCAATCCGCGGTGCCGCCGACGATGCCCTGCTTCTGCATCAGCGCGTGCAGTTCCAGGAAGCTGCCGTCGGCCTTCGGCTCCAACTGCGCCCGAGCCAGCGCCCGCATGGCGGGAAAGAGCAAGTCTTGGCAGCGAGCATAGCGGATGGCATAGGCGTCGAGACGCTCTTGCGCCGGCTGAGGCAGTGCGGCGATGCTGCCCGCCGTAAGCGGGAACAGGTCCGAGACGCCCGCTTGTGTGGTGCGCAGCCGTTCGGCCGCCTGATGCAGGGCGCGCATGGTCTCGGCAAGCACGTCGGTGCGCGCCGTCATAGCCGCTGTCCTTCGGTCCTTGCCTGGCGCATGAATGCCGTGGGCGCGTCGCGGCGTACCAGCAGGTCCACGGGGCGCTCGAGTCGGCGCTCGAGCTCAGCGCGCAGCGCCTGGCGGGCGAGGAAGAGGTTATCCGGCAGCGGATCGGCTGGCTCGACGTACAAGTCGATGTCGCCGCCACGGGCGGCGTCGTCGAGCCGTGAGCCGAACAGCCATACGGCGCTGCCGGCGCCGAAATGAGCCTCGACGGCGTTTCGAATACAAGTGATGTCGTCGGTGGTGAGGCGCATGGCGGGGCTCGGCGGGAGTAGTCGAGCACATTGTGCCATGTCCTGCATTCGGTAGCGCTGTAGCGGATCTCGGACGTGCGCTTTGAACCTGGAAAGAGCGGCCGTAGCGGCGCTCATTCAGCAGGTGACATGCATCGTCTCGCGGACATCCAACAACCGCGAACATTTCGATGCGATGGCAAGCGATCAACTGCTCTTTAGGAACCAACCGCCGCTAACCAAAAGCGCCGGCACCCGTGCGGGTGCCGGCGCGGTCTCGGGTACCTGCGCTCGCGGGCATCGCGCCCGCGATGCATCAAGCGGCCTGCTTCATATCCAGCCCGAGCTTGGAGTAGGCGGCCTTCATGACCATGAAGACGCTGTAGCCGACGACCAGCACGATGAGGCCGAGCAGGTCGACGACGGAGAGATACTGCTTGAGGTCGGAGAGGAAGAAGCCGCCGATCAGCAGCAGCGACGCGAACGCGCCGTACATCGCATAGAACGGCATCATCGCGATGCCCATTTTTTCCAGATTCGGGTCGATCCGCTGGGGATTGCCGGCCGCTTCGGCCCGCTCGCGGGCAGCGATGACCTTTTTGCGGTGGTTCATCGCAAGGAAAATGAGCCAGACACCGATGAGCAGGCAGACGGCTCCGAGGTAGTAGCGCATGGTCAGCCTCCAATACGCGTGGCGGGGAAGAGGTCGCCTTACAGCCCGGCCCGTTGATCGGCCATGGCGAGGCGATCGCGCTCCTCCAGGGTTTCGAACAAGTCCAATACCCAAACCACCTTCTGCCCGAGGCCAGAGCGGCCGTTGGCATCGCACCCCGGCAGACCCGGTGCCGAGGCCGCGGCATCGATCAGGAAGCGGTTCTCCTCCAAAGGCTCCGCAGCGCAGTCGCGGCCGGGGAAAGGCGTCGCGGCAAGGGCCTGGCTCAGCAGGGCCATCTTGCGCGCGGCGGGCACCACGGCGCGCTGCGAGACGGAATCATAACCGTTGCGGGCCACCTCGTTGCCGATCTCGGCATACAGCAGCCGGGCGGCGTAGATACCCGGACGGCAGCCGACGGGGAGTTTGGCGATGCCGGTCTCGGCGCGCTCGTACAGGGCTTCGGCGAAGTCCAGCACCCGTTTGACCATGTCGCCCAGCGCCGGCGTGAAGCGTGGCTCTGCCAGGAAAGCGTCTGGGTCGATGCCGGCGTCGCGTAGCCACTCCAGCGGCAGGTAGATGCGCCCGTTGCGGGCGTCCTCGCCCACGTCGCGGCAGATGTTGGTGAGCTGCATCGCGCTGCCGAGGTCGCAGGCGCGTGCCAGCACGTTCGGCTCGCGCACGCCCATCAACGCCGTCATCATGGCACCGACCGCGGCGGCGACGCGGGCGGAGTAGTCCAGCACGCCGGACAGCGTCTCATAGGTGCGGCCGTCGGCGTCCCAGGCGAAGCCCTCCAGCAGCGCTTCCGGCAACTCGCGGGGCATGTGGAAGCGCTTCACGGCGCCGGCGAAGGCGCGGTCTACCGGGTGCGGGTCCGGGGTGCCGGCGTAGATGCGGTCGAGGCGCGCGTAGAGCTGCGCCAGCGCCACCGCCTGGTCGTCGGGGCAGTCGTCGATGGCGTCGTCGGCGATGCGGCAGAAGGCATACAGCGCCGAGGCCGGCTGGCGCACCGACTTGGGCAGGAAGAACGACGCCGCGTGGAACGACTTGGAGCCGTTGCTCAGCAGTTGTCGGCAGGCTGTCAGGTCCGCGGGGTTCGCGAAACAGCGCTCAATTTGCGAAAACATTAGCATCGGGCACCACCTTATCGAGGACACGGGCGGTGGAGATGACACCGGGCACGCCGGCGCCGGGGTGCGTCCCCGCGCCAACGAAGTATAGGTGCTCCACCTCCTCGCTCTTGTTATGTGGACGCAGCCAGGCGCTCTGCCACAGCACGGGCTCCAGGCTGAATGCGGCGCCCTTGTACGACAGCAGGCGCTCTTTGAAATCGATCGGGGTCGTCACCATCGACGTGGCCAGCTCGTCCTTGAGGCCGGGCAGCACGGTGCGGCCGAGATAATCTTCGATGGCCTGGCGATAGGGCTCGGCACGCTCGGCCCAGTCCGCGTCGCCGTCCAGGTGCGGCACCGGCGCCAAGGCGTAGAAGGTGTCGCAGCCCGCGGGGGCGACGCTCGGGTCCGTCGCCGTCGGCCGGTGCAGGTACAGGCTGAAGTCGTTCGCCAGGTGCTTGTTGTGGAAGATGTCGTCGAGCAGGCCCCGGTAGCGCGGCCCGAGCAGGATCGTGTGATGGTGCACGTCCGGGTACTGGCGCTTGGTGCCGAAGTACCAGACGAAGAGGCCGTTGGAGTAGCGCGACGCCTTGAGCCGCCAGTTAGGCCAGCGCCGGCGCTTGATGCTGGGCAGCAGGTGCTGGTGCGTCCAGGCGAAATCCGAGTTGGCGACGACGATGTCCGCGGGAATCAGCTCGCCGTCCTTCAGCCGCACGCCCGTCGCCCGCCGACCGCTGGTGGTGATCTCGGCCACCTCCGCATTGAAGCGGATGCTGCTGCCCTGGCCCTCGATGAGCTTCACCATGCCGTCCACTATGGCGCCCGTGCCGCCGATGGCCGAGTGCACGCCCCAGTGCCGCTCGAGATAGGAGATCAGCGCGTAGATGGAGCTGACCGAGAACGGGTTGCCGCCGATCAGCAGCGGATGGAACGACAGCGCCACCCGCAGCCGCTCGTCCTTCACGTACTTCGACACCAGACCGTAGACGCTGCGGTAGCTTTGCAGCTTGACCATCTGCGGCACGATGCGGGCCATGTCCGTCCAGTGCGTGAAGGGCACGTCGCCCAACTGCACGAAGCCCACGTCGAAGATCTTGTGGCTTTCTTCCAGGTAGCGCTCGTAGCCCGCGACATCCGCCGGCGACAACCGGGCGACCTCCGCTCGCATGGCCGCCTCATCACCGTTGGTGTCGAAGGTGGTGCCGTCGTCGAAGCGGATGCGGTAGAAGGGGTCCATGGGCCGCAGGTCGATGTCGTCGGCGAAGCGCCGCCCGCACATCTCCCACAGCTCTTCCAACAGGAACGGCGCGGTGATGATGGTCGGCCCCGCGTCGAACCTGAAGCCATCGCGCTCGTGCACGTAAGCGCGCCCGCCCGCCTTGTCCAGCTTCTCCAGCACCGTGACGCGATAGCCCCGGTACGCCAGCCGGATGGCCGCCGCCAGGCCGCCGAAGCCGCTGCCGATGACCACGGCATGCGGCCGGTTGCCGTTCGGGCCGCCGCTGGTTGTCGCAGTCGCTGCGGGCAAATTGGAGGGTACGCGCGGGGGAGCCGTCGTCACGTGTCAACCTGGCCTGATGTCAAGGATGTTTGACAGTATAGCAATGGCTCTGCGCGTCGCACCACTGCCGCAAGGGCGCGATCGGCTGAGGATTGTCCGGTGTCAAGGGTGGCGAGCGGCCGAGTTCGGCCGGATTGATGGGGCGTGCAGGCTACGCGACGGCCAAGCCGAGCAACCGTGGCTTGGCGAGTTCTGCCGCCGGTCCGCCTCGCAGGTTCCAGCGCGGCCAGCGGAACTGACAAAATACCGCAAACGCACACGTTCGGGGATGAGGACAGCGTGCTCACGTTGCTGCGCGAGCGCCGTTTCCTCGTCCTCGAGGGGCCTCCCGGCACGGGCAAGACACGCCTCGCGTGGCGCCTGGCGGATCGCATCGGCGCCGCCACACGTATCCAGTTCCACCCCGCTCGCACCTACGAGGACTTCGTCGTCGGCCTCTTCCCGCGCCCGATCGCTACGGGCCCGGCTTTCGAAGTGCGGCCAGGGGACCTCCTCAGGGCCAACCAGGCGGCGACCGACCGCGAGCACGTCCTAGTCATCGACGAAATCAACCGCGCAGACCTCGGCCGGGTGCTCGGCGAGGCGATTCTGCTGTTCGAGTCTGGCGAGGAGCACCGGGAGGTCAGGCTGCCGCACACGCCGGAGGGCTACCCATCGCGGCTGACGTTGCACCCAAACCTGCGGGTCGTCGCAACGCGGAACACCGCAGATCGCTCCATCGCGCGCATGGACCTGGCAATCCGCCGGCGCTTTGCCTTTTTGGACGTCTGGCCGCGGCTCGATCGCGATCAGGGCAGGCATCGACTCCCGTCATGGCCTTCGCGTGCGGCTGACGCCGGGGCCGCGCATTGGTGCCGTGCCGCTCCTGTCTCCGACGACGCGGCGCGTCGTCGCGGGATTCATGGTTGCGCCGCGCTTCCATTGGCCCGCGCTCGGCGCGGTGCTGAGCGACATCGCCTTCGCGCTGGAACCGAGCATTGGCGGCGCGCTCATGGTGCCGGGGTCGGCCCGCTCGGTGCCCACCTGGTTGCTGGCGGCCCCGGTACTTACGCGGCTGGAGGCACTGCTCCGACATCGCAAGCGCGGGTTCGTCGAACATCATTGCTGGAGACGCCGCCGGCACTCCTTGGTTCCAACGGAGACGACGACATGACCTATCCCGACCTTGATCGCATCACCGTCGATCCTGCGAAGATGGGTGGCAAGCCCTGCATCCGCGGGATTCGCATCACGGTGGGCGCCATCACCGGCTTGCTTGCGTCCGGCGAGCGCATCGAGAGCGTGCTGGAGCACTACCCGGATCTGGAGCGGGAGGATATCTACGCGGCGCTGGCTTACGCGAGCTGGCGCGCGGAGGAGTACGACTTGCCGCTGAAAGCCGGATGAAGCTGCTGTTGGACATGAATATGCCCGGCGCGTGGACGGACGTCCTGCGTGCTGCTGGGCATGCCGCCGTGCGCTGGCGGACGATCGGTGACATTCGCGCCGAGGATCACGAAATCATGTCTTGGGCGCGGGAGCATGGGTACATCGTCCGGACCCATGACCTGGACTTCGGTGCCCTGCTCTATCTCACCGAGGCAACCGCGCCAAGCGTGGTCCAACTTCGGGCCGAGCATATCCTGCCGCAACACTTGGGTGACGCCGTATTGGAGGCGCTCCACACGGCCGCCGAGCCCTTGGCCGACGGTGCGTTGCTGGTGATCGACCCGAGGCGCCACCGCATCCGACTGCTGCCGCCGCGCCGGTGATGCCCTAGCACCGGCAACGGCGGGCGCTCACCCACCCCGCCACCGGATTTCCACCAAGGGCACCTCCCAGGCGTCGCAGCGCAGCCTGGCGGCGTAGTCGGGCTCGGTTTGGGCGCGGTCGCGGCGGAGCAGTGCCAGGATGTGGATGGCCTCGATGCGGTCGGCGCGTGGGAGCCATGTGGCGGCGGCGCGCTTGGAGAGGCGGGCGATGGGGTGGCCTTCGGGGGTGGTGAGGAGGAGTTGGCCGGCTTCGGTTTGTGTGGGGCTGCCGTCGGTGGCTTGGCTTCCGGTTGGCCGGCGGGACGCCGGCACTCCGGCAGGCCGGCAGGATGCCGGCGCTCCCAGGGGGCGCCAGGCGAGGGCGTCGCCGGCTTGCACGGCGGCGAGGTGGCGGTGGATGGGGGCGTCAGGCGGTTGGCGGCCGGCGTAGCCGAGGTCGAGGTCGGCGGGCGTGAGCTGGGCGTAGCGCCGGGCGATGACCTCCGCCGGCGGCGGCTCGATGACCGGCTGCTCGTGCAGCAGCCAGTCGCCTTGCAGCAGCGGCAGATGGGGGTGACCGCCGCCGGCGATTTCCAGCAGGGTCAGGGTCTCCCGCGCGCGGGTCATGCCGACGTAGAAGGTGCGGCGTTCGTCCTCCTGCCGGTCGCGGCCTGAATCATCAAGGCCCGCTTCATCTCGGGCCGGCCCGTCCGCGCCGGCACCTCGCCAGACGCCTCCGTTCCGACTCCAGCCGCCATCGGCGATGAGGACGTGCGGGAACTCCAGGCCCTTGGCGGCGTGCAGGGTGGCGAGCAGCGCGCCGTCGCCGATGTCGCGCTCGCGGCGCTGCTCGGCGAGGGACTCCCAGCAGAACTCGGCGATCTCGGTGGCCGGGACGGCGAGGGCGGCCGGTGCATCGGCATCCGTGTCATCGCCGGGGTTGCCGCCCAGCTCGACGCGCCATGCTTGGATGAGGCCGGCGAGCAGATCGCGCCAGGGGCTCGGGTGCACGGGCAGCAGGCCGGCCAGCTCATCCATGCGCACCGGCTCGCGCCCGCGCGCCTTCAGCGCGGCGAGAAAGGCGTGGATCTCGCGGATGCGATGCAGTGGCGGCAGGTCGCCGCTCCAGCGCATCGGGATGCCGGCGTGCTCGCACAGCGCGCGCACCGGCTCCAGCACGGCATGGCCCCGGGCGAGCACGGCAAAGTCCCGCCAACTGCCGCCGCCGAGCTGCCGCAACGCCTGCATCCGCTGCACGATGGCCGCCGCCTGGCAGGGCGCATCGGCCACCCGCGGCACCAGCACCCGGCCGCGCGTGTGCGGGTCGAGCCGCTCCCAACGCCCGCCGGCCGGCTGCCGGGCGCGGGCGCGGTCGATGCGGATGGGCTGCTCGGTCTTCATGCGCGCGCGGTTGTGGCCGATCAGCGCGTTGGCGGCAGCGATGACGTGCCCGCTGCTGCGGTAGTTCTCCACCAGGTAGTGCAGCTCGGCGTCGTAGTCCTGCTGGAAGCGACGGATGTACGCGACACTGGCGCCGCGGAAGGCGTAGATGTTCTGGTCGTCGTCGCCGACGGCCAGCAGCGTCAGGCGGGCGGCGTCGCCGTTCTGCGCCAGGGTGCGACCGGCGATGGCGCTTACCAGCCGATACTGCTCGGCGTCGATGTCCTGGTACTCGTCCACCAGGATGTGCCGGTAGCCCGCGAGCAGGCGTTCGCGGACGGTGTCCGGCTCGATGCCCGGCAGCTCCTGCTCGCCTTCGAGCAGGGCGACGGCTTCCTTCAGAACGCCGTCGAAGTCGAGGGGCTTGTCGGCGGCACCTGCCATGCGCTCGGCATAGGAGTGTCCCGTCAGCCGCATCGCAAAGCCATGGTAGGTCTGCACCGTCACGTGCCGCGCATCTTCGCCCACCAGGTCCGCGAGTCGCCGGCGCAGCTCCAGCGCGGCGGAGCGGTTGAAGCAGAGCACCAGAATCCGGTGCGCCGGCACCCGCAGCACCCGCAGCAGATAGGCGCAGCGGTGCACGACGACCCGCGTCTTGCCGGAGCCCGGGCCCGCCAGCACCAGCCGGTTGCCGTCCTCGGCGGCGGCGACGATCTCGGTCTGCGCCGGGTTGCGGAGCGCATCGACGATGCGCGCGAAGGACTCGGCGGTGGTGGCGCGGGTCAGCATGTCGCGCATGTCGCCGAAGAAGCGGCGGACGAATTCTTCTTTGCCCAGCGTGAAGTAGCCGGCCACCAGCGCCAGCGCCTGGCGGATCTTTTCGGCGCCGAGTTGGGCGTAGCGGTCCATGACGTGGATCTGGAACACCCGCTCGCCGTAGTGCTGCGCCAGCGGCTGGTACTGCGCCTTGGTGTAGCGCCGGCCCTTGGCCTCCGGCAGTACGCGCACGGTCATGGCCGAGCGGAACACGGCAAGGCCATGGTGCAGGATGATGGCGCCGTGCTCGTGCAGGAACATGAGCCCGCGGTCCACGGCCGCCAGCGGGTCCTGCACCTGACCGGCGAGGACCAGGTCCGTGCCGATGGCGCGGGTCAGCTCGTCAGTGCCGAAGTGCACCAGCAGGTCCGCGCCGGCGGCGGCATCGGTGGACAGCTTGGCGAGCAGGGTCTTCAGCACCAACTGCGCGACGGCGCGACGGCGCTCGGCGGTGCGCGCGAGGGTCCGCCAGTCGCGGTGCAGCCGCACGCGGTAGTGGTCGCGGTCGAGCTGTTTCAGATCGAGGCTGCCGCGGGCGCCGGCGAGGCCGCGGCCGTCCAGCGACAGGCCCTTCAGCAGGGCGCGCAGGGTCTCGGGATTGCTGTCGGTGTGTCCTGCATCCAGCAAGTGCTGGTTCAGGCGGCGCAGCGACAGCGGCAGCCACTCGCCGGTCTCGACGTCCGGCGCCACCTCGCGCAGGGCGTCCAGCATGGCCAACTCCAGCGTCGTGACCCGCTCCAGGATGCGCTGGGAGCTGTCGCGGATCTTGTGCCGGACGAAGGCGGTGAGCTGCGGGCCTTCCCGCAGCAGCCCGGCGTTGGCCATGTCGTGCAGGGTGCGCAGCACCCGCTGCGCCGGCGTCTGGCCCTTGTCCCAGGCGGCGCCGGGCTGCTCCCGGCAGGCCGGGAGCACGGCCAGGTCGTCGGCGGTGAGGGACTCGTCCGGCTCGGTATTCAGCAGCACCTCCAGGATCGCGAGCCAGCGCGAGCGCTGCGCGGCGGAGAGCCCGAGACCGGCAATCTTCCGCTCCGCGGTGGCCAGGTCCGCCACTGCCGGGCGGCCCTGGAAGACGCCGGTGCGGTTCTCGTCGCGCTGCACCAGGCCGGCGCGCTCGAGCCAGGAGATGGCGATGCGCACGCGCGTGTCGGCGTCGCGCGCCTCGGGGTCGAAGCCGAGGCGCAGGTCCTCGTCGCGTAGCAGCTCGCCGCTGGTGACGACCACCTGGCCGTCCTTGTCGTGCTTGGCCCGTCTCAAGCCGCGCAGGATCTCGGCGATGTCCCGCTGCGTGAGCTGCGACATCGCCTCCATGCCGAACTGGGCCTCGATGTCCTGCTGGTCGTAGAGCAGCACGCAGAGCGCCGGCGCGCGGTCGCGGCCGGCGCGGCCCGCCTCCTGGATGTAGTTCTCCAGCGACGCCGGGATGTCCGCGTGGATCACGAGGCGCACGTCCTCCTTGTCGACGCCCATGCCGAAGGCGTTGGTCGCGCAGATGACGGTGATATCGCCGGCGACGAAGGCATCCTGGACGCGCTTCTTGTCGGGGGCGTCCAGCCCGGCGTGGAAGTGCTCGGCCGCCCAGCCCTCGCGTTGCAGCCGGTCTGCCAGCTCCTCGGTGCGCAGGCGCCGCGCTGCGTAGACGATGGCGGCGCCGGTGGGCTGGGCAGGGCCGCCGAGGTGCTCGGTGAGGATGGCGTGGATGCGCGCGTCCTTCTCGTGCTTGCCGGCGAGCTGCACCTCGAAGGCGAGATTGTCGCGCTCCACGCCGCCCTCGAACAGCGTCAGCCCCAGGCCGGCCTCGTCGCGGAAGTGGGCGAGGATCTCCGCGGTGACGTCCTGCTTCGCCGTCGCCGTGAAGCAGGTAATCGGCGGGATGGGCAGCCGCTGGCGCTCGGCCAGGGTGCGGATGAAGCGGCTGGCGTACAGATAGTCCGGGCGGAAGTCGTGGCCCCACTTGGACAGGCAATGCGCCTCGTCGAACACCCAGCAGCCGATCTCGCGGCTCGCCAGCGTGTCCGCCACCGAGCGGTTGCGCAGCTGCTCCGGCGACAGGTACAGGATGGCGACGTCGCCGAGGCGCACTCGCTCCATCACGTCGCCGCGCTCCGGCGGCGTGAGCAGGCCGTAAAGGGCCGCCGCGTTGGTGGCGCCGGTCTTGCGTACCAGGTTGTCCACCTGGTCCTTCATGAGCGCTTGCAGCGGTGAGATGACTACCGTCAGCGTGCCGCGGCGGAGATAGCGCACCAGCGCCGGCAACTGGAAGCACAGAGACTTGCCGCCGCCTGTGGGCAGGATGGCCAAGAGCGGCCGGCCGGCGATGCCGTCGCCGACCACGGCCTGTTGCAGGCTTGCACCGTCCGCCGTGGCGGGCAGCGGCCGAAAGCCGTCGAAGCCGAACCAGCGCCCGAGCTGCACCGCCGGGTCATGCGCGTCCCGGCACCAGGCACAGTCCGGCTCGCCGCAGGGCACCTCGCGCAGGGCATCCAGGAGCCGCGTGGTGGCCGGAAAGCGCCGCCGCACCCAGGGCGGCAGCACCGAGTTGCCGCCGGCCACCTGGAGCCAGGCGGCGGCGTAGGCCAGCGGTGGGCGCAGGTCCGGGTCCGTGAGATGCGCCAGGATCAGCCGCGGTGCCGCCGTGGTGCAGGCGCGCCCCTGCCAGTGCGCGAGCAGGGTGTCGCGCACCTGCTGGACGCTCGGCAATTGGGGCGCCAGCAGCCGGAACACCGCCGCGATGCCGTCACCGCCGGTGGCGTTGCCGTCCAGCAGCGTCGCACCCTGGAAGCAGAAGCGGTAGACGGCGATCAGGTCCGCCTCGTTGGCATCGCCGGCCGCCGCGGCGCGCCGGGCGAGTTCGTCGAACTGCTCGCGCAGCACCCGCTCGGCGAGCCGGCAGTCCGCCACCGGGTCGGCGACGCTGTCGCGCACCAGCTTGTAGTCCTTCACCAGCCGGTGATACGGGTTCTGCGGGAAGGCGAGCGGCGAGAGGTACAGGGTGTCGACGATGGGCCGGCGCAGCAGCGTCAGCGCCGGTGCCAGCGCGCGCAGGGTCGGCAGGTCGTGGCCCAGCAGGTTGTGGCCGATGACGGTGCGGGCGTCGGCGGCAAAGGCGGTCAGCTCATCCAGCGCCAGGGCAAGGTTGAAGCGGCCCTCGCGGCGAAACTCCCGACCACCACGCAGCGCGCCGATCTTGTGCACCGCGCCGTCGGCGCCCGTTTCCAGGTCGAGCAGCAGCGCCCGGTCGAGCAGCCCCCGGTCAAGCAGAGTAGCGCTCTGGGCATCGGTCTTGCACTCGGCGGGTGCCATGGCCGAATCATAGGCCGCCGCAGCGTGTATTGTCCGCTAGAGTTCGGCGCGACGCCCGTGGGAGCGGCAGCCCCGGCGCGATCAGCCCCGCCAGAGATTGCGCCCTGAGGTCAGCCCAGAGCGGCACCGCGTCGCGCCGGGGACGGCGCTCTCAGTGCTTGGGCTCCGGCTGCTTCACCAGGCGCGCTGGCACCGTGGGAGCGCCACTGCCGCTTGTGGCGCGACGGGGCGGCGTGGCTGGCTGGCGTTTGGCGGTTACTTCGGGCGTGGGGAGCTGCCTTGCCGCCGGTCGCGGCACCGAGCGTGCCGCTCCCACAAGCGCTGTTCCCACAGGAACTGCTCCCAGGAGGGCTGCGCCAGGCGCGCGGGCACCGTGGGAGCGCCACTGCCTTTTGTGGCGCGACGGCGGCCGCGCGAATGCCTGCCGCTTGGCGCTTACTCGAGGCGTGGCGTGCTGCCTTGCCGCCGGTTTTTTCACGTCGTCTCAGCCGCCCAGCGTCTCCACCGCAAACCCCACCACGCAACGCCGCTCGCGGCTGAATTCGACGCCGATCAGGTGGATCGGCTCGCCGCCGCCGCGGTAGCGCTCTGCATAGCCGCGCTCCTTCAGCTGCGCGAGCGCACCGCCATCCGGCGCCAGCTCCACCACCTTGAATTCGAACAGATACACCTGGTCGTTGAAGCGCAGGGCCATGTCCAGGCGGCCGGCGTTGCTGATTTCCTCCGGCGTCAGGTCCAGCCCGAGGCTCGCGACATACGCATAGAAGACGCTGGCGTAATAGCCCTCGTAACGCGCGATGGGGTTGTTGCGGTACCAGTCGTGCGGAATGCTGGCGAAGAAGGCCGTGAACAGCGCGTCCAGGCCGGCAAAATCGTTGGCCAGCAGCAAATCATAGAGCCGCCCGGTCTGCATCGGGATCTCGGCGGCGCCGCCACCGAGGCGGTCGAGCAGTGCGCCGTTCAGCGCGGCGCGCACTTCCAGGTTCGGATAGCGCAGCCGGTACTGGATGAAGGCGCCCACGCGCCGCACGGCGTCGATGGTGAGGTAGCCGGCCTGGAACAGCAGCGCCTCGGTCGCGATCCGATCCACGTCGAAGGCGGAGAGTAGTTGCTCGTTGGTGACCAGGTGCTCCAGGCGCGGCAGATACGTATGACGCTCGGTGAGGAAGTCCACCAGGAAGGTCGGCGTGGCCGTTTCGAACCACCAGGGTCGGAAGTCCCGTTCTTTGAACAGCAGCAACACATCGAAGGGGTTGTAGACCGCCTCGCCGGTCCAGCTATAGCCGTTGTACCAGGCGCGCATCTGGTCGCGGTCGAGCCCGTCCAACTCCGGCGCGAAGACACGCTCCAGATCTGCCTCGGTGTAGCCGCACAGCGCTGAGTATTCCGCCGAGACCCTGATGTCGCGCAGGTTATTCAGCCCCGAGAATAGGCTGACCTTGCTCAACTTGGATACGCCGGTCAGGAAAGCGAAGCCTAAGCTGCGCGGCCATGAGCGTGCCGAATGCTGCCATCCATCCCGCAGCGTCGCGTCAGCCGGCGCCGGCGAGCCGCACGCTCGCGCAGTTGCTGACGGCGGCGCGGTCGTCGAGACCTTGCAGGAGCGCCGGCATCTTGCCGGCTTCTGGGAAGGGCGGCTTCCAGCCGCCGATGTGGGATTGGGGGGCAGGGTGGGGTTGGTGTGGGCAGTTTCGTGCTATCGACGAATCTGGATGACCGCGTGAATGATTGCCGGCGTGCGCTTTGGCTCAATGGCAGTGACTCCGGGCCGGGGGCGAGACGCCGGCGGTCCCAGTTGCCGGCGAGAGGCCGGCGGTCCCAGTTGCCGGCGAGAGGCCGGCGGTCCCGGTTGCCGGCAAGATGCCGGCGCTCCCGGGGGGTTAGTAGTGCCGCGGTGTGTAGACCCAACACCCGCCGTCGGGTCGCTCGATGCGCTTGGTGCGTGACGAGCCGACGATGACGACGGTGCGCATGTCCACCTGATCTGGGTCGAGATCGGCGAGGGTGGTGACGGTGAGTTGCTCGCCGGGGCGGGCGATGTCGCGGCCGAGCACGACGATGGTCTCGGGTGCGCGGCGGCCGCGGATCAGCGCGACGGCGCGGCGGAACTGTTCCGGGCGCGCCTTGGAGCGGGGGTTGTACAGGGCCAGCACCAGGTCCGCCTCGCACATCAGCGCGAGACGGAGCTCGATCTCGGCCCAGGGCTTCAGGTTGTCGGACAGCGACAGGACGCAGAAGTCGTGGCCCAGCGGCGCGCCGGCGAGTGCGGAGGCGGCCTGCGCGGCGGTGACGCCGGGCAGCACGCTGAGCTGTACCTGGTGCCAGGCGGGGTCCTCGGGGTGGTCCAGGGCCTCCATCACCGCGGCGGCCATGGCGAAGACGCCCGGGTCGCCCGAGGAGACCATCACCACCCGGGCGCCGGTGGCGGCGAGGTCGAAGGCGTGGCGGGCGCGGTCCAGCTCCATGCGGTTGTCTGAGGCGTGCACACGCTGCTCGGGCGCAAACGGGCCGGCGAGGTCGATGTAGGTGCGGTAGCCGATGATGTCGGTGGCGGCGTCGAGGGCCTCGGTGACCGCCGGTGTCCGCAATGCCGGATCGCCGGGGCCGAGACCGACGACGGTGAGGCTGCCCCGGCTGGCCGCCGGCATGTCCGCGCTCATGCGCCCTGCCACCGCGCGCCCGGCAGCAGCACCATGGAGAAGTAGGGCACCGATGCCGGGTCGATGTCCGCCAGCGCGCGGATGCGCTGGTCCTGCATGGTGGCCCGCTCCACGTAATGCGCGCGGTCCGCCAGCCCGAGCCGGGTCAGCACCCGGCGCACCTTTTCGAAGTTGCTGCCGAGCTTCATGATGGCGGCGGCGTCCGCATCGCGGAGCCTGCGCTCCAGCTCCGCCTCCGGCAGCGTGCCCGCCAGCACCAGCATGGTCTGGTCGCGGTACACCAGCGGCGTGCCCAGTGCCGCCGCGCTGGCCAGCACGGAGCAGACGCCGGGGACGATCTCCGCCCGGAAGCGCCCGGCGAGGCGGTCGTGCAGGTACATGAAGGAGCCATAGAAGAACGGGTCCCCCTCGCATAGGGTCACGACGTCGCGGCCGGCGCCGAGGTGCGCGGCAATGCGCTCGGCGGAGGCGTCGTAGAAGGCGCGCATGACGCCCTCGTAGTCGAAGGGTGGCGGCGGGATGCGGCCGGTGACCGGGTACACCAGCGGCAACAGGATCTGTTCCTCGCGCAGGAAGTCCTGCACCGTGGTGAAGGCGTTGCCGCGCTTCTTGGGCCCGGCGTAGTAGGCCACCACCGGCGCCGCACGCAGCAGCCGCAGCGCCTTCAGCGTCAGCAGCTCCGGGTCGCCGGGGCCGACGCCGATGCCGACGAGGCGGCCGACGGCCTGTTCCGGGGTGTGGTCTTTGCCGGCTTGGTCGCCGGCTTGATCGCCGGTCAGGCCGACGGGCAAGTGGACGAGCCGGGCACCCGGGCGGGAGTCGAACGGGCTCATGCTGTGCGATGCCCCGCGCCCGGCTGGTGGGAGGGGTCGAGCCCCAGCGCGTTCACCGCCGCCGCGGCCATGGCGCTGCCGCCGCGGCGGCCACGCAAGGTCAGATAAGGCACGCCGCGGCTGTCCTCGGCGAGCGCCGCCTTGCTCTCCGCCGCGCCGACGAAGCCTACCGGGAAGCCCAGGATCAGCGCTGGCCGCGGTGCGCCGTCGTCGAGCATTTCCAGCAGTCGGAACAGTGCCGTCGGCGCGTTGCCGATGACCACGACGGCGCCGGGCAGGTGCTCCCGCCACAGCTCCAGCGCGGCGGCGGTGCGGGTGTTGCCGAGGTGCTTCGCGAGGTCCGGCACCCGCGGGTCCTGCAAGGTGCAGATGACGGCGTTGTCTGCCGGCAGCCGCGCGCGGGTGATGCCCTCGGCGGACATGCGCCCGTCGCAGAGGATCGGCGCGCCGCGTTGCAGGGCCGCCCGGCCGGCGTCGCCCGCGCCGGCGGAGAACAGGAGATCATCGATGACGTCGGGCATGCCGCAGGCATGGGCCACGCGCACGGCGAGCGGCTCCAGGTCCGGCGGAATGCGGGAGAGATCAGCCTCCGCGCGAATGATGGCGAAGGACTCGCGGTAGATGGCGTGGGCGTCGCGGTTGTATGGCAGCATCTGCGCTGGTCCGGGCGGCCTGTCTGGTCCGGGGACGGCCTGGCCCTGCCCCGTTCGCGAAAACTTCTAATGTTACCGTTTGCCGCCGGCGACCACCAGCAACCCGGCGTACCCGGACACGAAGCCATGTCAATGAACCCGCAATCAGCTCCACGTTTGTCCACCACGGCCGATCCGCGACCCGATCCCCAGGACCCCCAATCCACTGATCCGCGCTGGCTCACCATCGTCGGCATCGGTGAGGACGGTCTCGCCGGGCTCGGCGACGCGGGGCAGCGGGCGCTCGCCGCCGCCGCGGTGGTCTTCGGCGCCAAGCGCCACCTGGCCCTGCTGCCGGCGTGGCTCGAGGGTCAGTGCGAGCAGCAGCGGCGCGAGTCCTGGCCGCAGCCCTTCGATGTCGCCTTCGAGCGCGTCCTGGCGCTGCGTGGCACCACCGTCTGTGTGCTGGCGAGCGGTGACCCCATGTGGTTCGGCGCCGGCGCCAAGCTCGCGGAACGCCTGCCGCCGGGCGAGTATCGGGTGCTGCCGGCGGTGTCCTCGGCGGCGCTGGCGGCTGCCAGGCTCGGCTGGGCCTTGCAGGACGTGCGGGTGCTGCGGCCGGTGGCGCCCGACCGGCTGCTCGGGTTGGCGCGGGTGCGCCTGCATCTCGGCGACGGCGTTAGGCTCATCGTGCTGTCGGCGGACCGGGAGACGCCGGGTCTGCTGGCGGCGCTGCTGCGCGGCGACGGCTACGGCGCGAGCCGGATGACGGTCTTCGAGCGTCTCGGTGGCCCGGCAGAGCGGTGCATCGAGGCCAGCGCGGACGCCTGGCCGGAGATCGACATCGACCCGCTCAACCTCGTCGCCGTCCACTGCCATGCCGTGGCAGGGGCGTCGGGGGCGCCGGCCCGGGCGCGCCGCAGCGCGCTGCCGGACGACGCCTTCATTCACGACGGCCAGCTCACCAAGCGCGACGTGCGTGCGGTGACGCTGAGCCGCCTCGCGCCGCGGCCGGGCGAGCTGCTATGGGACGTGGGCGCCGGCTGTGGCAGCATCGGCATCGAATGGATGCGCGCGGACGACGGCTGCCGCGCCATCGCCATCGAGCCCGACGCCGCCCGCCGCGGGATGATCACGCAAAATGCCGCGGCGCTGGGCGTGCCGGATCTGGAGGTCGTCGCCGGCCGGGCACCGGCCGCCCTGGCCGATCTGCCGGCGCCGAACGCCGTCTTCATCGGCGGCGGGCTGACGACGGACGGCGTCGCCGAGCGCTGCTGGGCGGCGCTGCGCCCGGGCGGGCGGCTGGTCGCCAACGCCGTAACGCTGCAAAGCGAGACGGCGCTGGTGGCGCTGCGGGCGCGGATCGGCGGCGAGCTGAGCCGTATCCAGGTGGCCGACGCGGCGCCCCTGGGCCGCTTCGATGCCTGGCGGCCGGCGCTGCCCATCACCGTGCTGGTCGCACAGAAGCCTTGGGCGTGACGCGCCGGTCGGGCAGCCCGCCGTGGGAGCGCCGTCCCCGGCGCGATAACGATGGCCGGCAATCGCGGCGCGGACGCCGCTCCCACGGGCAGCGCCGGGGCGGTACGCCGTGGGAGCGCCGTCCCCGGCGCGATACGGGGCCGGCAATCGCGGCGCGGACGCCGCTCCCACGGTGCCGTTCGCTACTTCGGCTGCGCCGGGAACTTCCACACCACCGGCCCCACCTGCACCAGGTCGCGGCCGGGGTCGCCGGGCTTCTTGCCGTAGCGCAGGAGCTCCATGACGTCGGAGCTGACGCGCGGGTTGGTGGTGAAGTAGGAGTGGCCGAAGGCGTCGGTGCGCTTCCCCTCGTAGACGATCAGGTCCATGTTGCCGAGCTTGGCAAGGTAGTTCTGCGTGTCGAAGCTGATGTCCTCCGCGCGCAGGTTGCCGACGCGCTGGTTGCTGCGGAACAGGATGCGGGAGACCAGCAGCGCGCGGTCACTGGGCGATGAGTAGACGGTAAAGCGGCCATTGATGGAGCGCGGCAGCCGCCCGCTGGGCCACACCGAGATCAGGTCCGGGTCGGACGCATAGGCGGTGATCTCCTGGGAGCCCACGTCGACGTCGATGTCGGGCGAGAAGAAGACGACATTGTCGATCTTGAGCACGTCCGCGGGTTCCTTGCCGGCGGCGACGGCCTCGGTGAACAGTTGCCGCACCGCGTTCAGCATCAGTGCCGTGCCGCGGCTGTGCGCGAGCAACTGCACGTGCTCCACGCCCGGTGTTGTCGCCAGGGCGCGGATCGTTTTCTTGAGGTGATTGACTGCGTAGTCGGCGGACTCCGTGGTGTTGGTATAGGAGATCAGGAAGTTGCCGGTGGACGACGCCGGCCAGGTGAAGAAGGCGCACACGGGCTCGCGGCCGAGGAAGTGGCACAGGTCCGCCGCGGTGTAGGCCGCGGTGGTGAAGGTCTCGTTGAAGCCGTGCACGTAGAGCATGACCTCCTTGCGCGGCGAGTGCGCGAGGCGCCGCTGCACCTCTCGCTGGAGCTGACGGCGCGCGGCGGTGTGCCGCGCGAGCACGCCCTGGTCACGGAAGACGTAGCCCTGCGCTCCCAGGCGGATCGCATAGGGCTCCTTCGGGAAGCTGCCCAGCTCCTCGACGCGACCGAGCGACAGCGGCAGGTCCCGGGTGCGCTTACCGAGGCGGCTCTCGCGCTCCAGCACCGGCCAGGGCACGTTGGTGCCGATCTTCACTCGCACGCTGCCGAAGATGAGGCGGCGCGAGCGGTCCTGGCCGTAGGGCAGGTCGCTCTCCGGGTCCGTCTGCCGGCCGCGGTCGGTGATGTAGAGCAGGTCCACGTCGGTGCTCGCGCTGCGCATTTTCGCCGGCAGCGTCAGCACCGGCTCGCCGCCCGGCTCCTGGTAGACCACTGGGGTCGGCATGAGCTGGCGCGGTTGGGTCGCGCAGCCGGCGAGCAGCAGGAGCGCGGCGAGGACCGCGATTGCCGGGCGTCGGTCGGGCATGGGCTTTGTCCCTTGCGGCTGGTGGGGGAAGGCCAGCGCCGCATTCTACGGCAGCGACGCCTGTAGCAAGATCGCTGCCCGGGCGCCAAGCGGTGAAAGCCCGAAGTCACAATACCGTCGAAATGTCCGCCGGGATCGGACTCCGCCGCTCGGCGGGCGGTGGATTCGGGTTAGCATGCCTGCCCACTGGGAAATTGTGAGGAAACTCCATTGCGGCTTTGTGCCAGGCGGCTGTTGTAGCGGCTCTTGTTGTAGCGGCTCTCGTGGGAGCGGCTCTTGTGAGATCGGCTTCCGTGGGAGCGGCACTCTTGGTGCCGCGACCGGCGGCAAGGCAGCACACCACGCGCCGGGGAACCGCCAAGCGCCGGGCAACCTATCAGCCGTCGTCGCGCCACAGAAGGCAGTGGCGCTCCCACGCCGGTCCGCCTGGCGCGGCCGTTATGGAAGGTCGGGTCGACGAAGGAGGCCCGACGACTAGGGCGTTATCCCGCGCGCCGGATCGGGCTTCGTTCTTCGGCCCGGCCTATCCGGGTTTTCTTCACAAGCTCTGAGCCATGCCCGAATTGTCCAGTCAGCACCGTTAGGGTCGCGATTAGTCCGTATGGCGAAGCAATCGAGCCTTTCAAACGCATCGAGCATCGATCGAGTGAGCGTCAACGTTGCCGTGGACGTGGATGTCGCGGCCGCCTCCGCCGCAGCGTCTTCTTCGCAACGACGAGGAGGTCCACCACTCGAGCAGCGAAGCGAAGCAGCAACGAGGGATCACCGCTGGACCGAGGCGTTCGCCGCCTTCCGCGACCGCCGGGTGGTGACCATGCTGTTCCTGGGCTTCTCGGCCGGCATCCCGCTGTTGCTGATCTTCTCATCGCTGTCGCTGTGGCTGCGCGAGGCCGGTGTCCAGCGCCACGCCGTGACCTTTTTCAGTTGGGCCGCGCTCGGCTACTCGTTCAAGTTCGTCTGGGCGCCGCTGGTGGACCGGCTCCCGCTGCCCTGGCTGACGCGGCGCCTCGGCCGGCGGCGCGGTTGGCTGCTGCTGGCCCAGCTCGCCATCGTCACGGCCATCCTGTTGATGTCGTCCATCGACCCCGCGGCCGGCGGCGATGCCCTGGTGCGCATGGCGCTGGCGGCGGTGATGCTGGGCTTTTCCGCGGCGACACAGGACATCTGCATCGACGCCTACCGCATCGAGTCCGCGCCGCCCGAGCTACAGGGCATGCTCTCGGCCGCCTACATCGTCGGCTACCGCATCGGCATGGTCGCCAGCGGTGCCGGTGCGCTGTTCCTGGCCGCGGTCTTCCTGTCCTCGGCGGACCATTACGTCTACAACGCCTGGAGCCTGACCTACGCCATCATGGCCGGCACCATGCTGGTGGGCATCGTCACCACGCTCGTGATGCCGGAGCCGGCGCGCAACCGCAAGCTGGACTACCCCTATCCCGCGTCCAGCTATGCGCGGCTGGTGGTGGTATTTGTGTGTGCGGCGGCGGCATTTGTTGCAACATTTTTCGCGAGCGGCGAGGCGTTCTCGGCACTGAAAAATGCACTTGGTGGTGGTGCATTCACGTCCCTGCTGGCGGAAGCGTTGCGCCTCGCAATCGCGATTACGATGGCTGGCCTTGTTGGCACGGCCCTTGTGCTCGTGGGTCTCGTGGACCGGGCCATGGCCGCCGAGACGTGGATCGCGCCGGTGCTGGACTTCTTCCGCCGTTACGGGCTCGCCACCGCGCTGCTGCTGCTGGCGCTGGTGGGGCTGTATCGGATCTCGGACATCGTGCTCGGTGTCATCGCCAACGTGTTCTACCAGGATTTGGGCTTCACCAAGCCGGAGATCGCCAAGGCCGTCAACACCTTCGGCGTGCTGGTGAGCATTGTCGGCGGCTTCCTCGGCGGCCTGCTGGCGACCCGCTTCGGCGTCATGCGCATCCTGATGCTCGGTGCGGCGCTGTCCGCCGCCACCAACCTCGCCTTCGTCGCCCTCGCCTATGCCGGCCACAACGTGCCGATGATGTACGCGACGGTATCCGCCGACAATCTCGCCGCCGGGCTCGCCAGCGCCGCCTTCGTCGCCTTCCTCTCCAGCCTCACCAACGTCCAGTTCACGGCCGTCCAATACGCCATCTTCTCGTCGCTGATGACCCTGCTGCCCAAGACCCTCGGCGGCTACTCCGGCAGCATCGTCGACGCCATCGGCTACCCTGGCTTCTTCATCTTCACCACCCTCATCGGCGTGCCCGTGCTGATCCTCGTCTGGCTCGCCGGCCGCAAGCTCGCCATCCGTACCTCCGCGGGCGCCGGCGCTGGGAGCGCCGACTCGTAGTCGGCGCGGTCGCCGGCGAGGAGGACTCTGGCGGCGCGCGGGCTGAGAACGAGTCCGGCAGCGCTCACATCCGTGCCAACAGCGTCGCCGAAACGCGTTCGGCGGCAACGCGTCTTCGCAGGACAGTAACTGCGTCAGCCCGCCGCCCCGAGAAAGACGAGGCGCACTCGCGCCTTTGGGCCGCCAGGATCGATGCCCGCGTTGACGAGTTGCCGCTCTCGGGTCGAAGCCAGTTGGCAGGATGATCGGCTGCGGCCGCGGGATCGCGGCTGGGTGCGGCCGTGAAGTCCGTTTCGGGGTGGTCAGTGGTGGCTGCGACGGTCGTCGGTGCGGCCCGCCCGCCGGTCGCGGTGCAGCCAGCCGATCCAGAGCAGTCCCAGGCCAAGCAGGCCGACCGTCGCCGGGCTGGGTGCCGCCGCGGGCGAGAACGCGGTGAGCACCCGGACGAAACTACCGGGCGAGCTCGCCGTCCAGGTCGCCTCGATCCGGCGCCGCCCGGCGCTGGTGACGCTGTCGACCCCCTCCAGGCCGCGCAGGTCCGGATTCAGGTAGGTTACGCCGGTACTGCTCAGGAAGTCGCTATCCTCCAGCGTGGCCGTCGCGGTGAGGATGCCCAGGATGTCCGAGTCGAGCTCGACGACGCCTTGTCGGCTTGCTGTACTGGCGGGTTCGGAAAAAACGTAGTGGCTGGCGACGATGGTGCCGGCGAGGATGGTGCCGGGGCCACCGCCGCTGCCGTCTGCCAGGTCGTCTACCGCGGTGGCGATGGACGGCGATGCGCCAAGGGCGATGGTCAGCGCGAGGGTCGAAGTACGAGTCCTGAGAATTCCGTGCACGGCTTTGACATCCAACCAGTCAGGTCAATCCTTGGTCGTGCTCTCGCAAAAGCCGGGCCGTAATTCATAAGATGATGTTTTATTTCAATCTAGTAACGGATTGACCGGCCCTGTCCATTATTCGTGTAAAGAAATCTGACAGTCGGGCCTCTCCCCGGGACCATCGGTATTGCTCCTCGGGTGCTGTCGCCTGGTCTCGCCGCGCGCTGGTGCCAACAAAGGCGCAGGGTCACAGTCCGAGCCCGTGCCCGCTGGACAGGCAAAATGCCGCCCCCATTTCCCGCCCCTCATCGCCCGTATCCGACGCTCCCGCTTCACATCCGATCATGCAACTGAACGCCCCCGACCTGTACCGAACCGCAAGCGAGATCGACGCCGTCGCCGACCTGCTCGACATCCACGGCGCGCGCGTGCTGGAGCTCGGCTGCGGTGCCGCCCACACCACCCGTGCGCTGGTGGAGCGGCTCGGCGCCGCCGCGGTGGTGGCCACCGAGGTGGACCGTGTCCAGCACACGAAGAACCTGCACATCGCTGACCTGCCGGCGGTGCGCTTCGTGCTCGGCGGCGCCGAGGCCATCGACGCGCCGGATGCAAGCTTCGATGCGGTGTTCATGTTCAAGTCCCTGCACCACGTGCCGGTGACCGGCATGGAGCGGGCGCTCGGCGAGATTCAGCGGGTGCTGAAGCCCGGCGGCGCCGCGCTGTTCTCGGAGCCCGTCTACTGGGGGCCGTTCAACGAGCTGATGTCACTGATCCACGACGAGCGCGAGGTGCGGCAGGCGGCCTTCGATGCCTTGCGCCGGGCGGTGGATGCCGGCCTGTTCCGCAGCGAGGCGGAGGTCTTCATCGAGGTGCCCGGCAGCTACCCGGATTGGGAGAGCTTCGCCGGGCGCTTCCTGGAGGTGACGCACACCCAGCTCGATGTCGACGCGGCCCGCCGGGCGCAGATCCGCGCCGCCTTCGAGGCGCACCTGACACCGGACGGGGCGCACTTCATGAAGCCGCATCGGCTCGATCTGCTGCGCAAGCCGGCGGGCGACTGACGCGGAGCGGGCAGGCCATCGGTCCCGCAAGGCAGGGTCTCGTGGTTTCGCAGGTCGGGCCGCCCGCGTCGGCCCGACCGCCCATAACGACTGCTCCAGGCGCGTCGGCGTGGGAGCGCCACTGCCTTTTGTGGCGCGACGACGGCTGGGCGGTCGCCTGCCGCTTGGCAGCGACTCGGGGCGTGGCGTGCTGCCTTGCCGCGGGTCGCGGCACCAAGTGTGCCGCTCCCACAAGAGCTGCTATGTGGCCGGTGCGGCAGCGAGGCCTTGGGAGATTCCTGTATCCTTGCATCCCTTGCAGGTTTGTCCGATCAGCCAGTCCCGAGTTGTCTATGTTCAAGCAGCTTTGCTACGTGAGCGCGCTGCTGGCCGTGCTTGCGGCCGGCGGGTGCGCCATGGACGATTTCAAGCGCGCCGTCGGCCTTCATGTCGAGCCGCCAGTGAATCCCAACGCGCCGAAGATCACCCGTAGCGACCCGGTCACCGATACCGGCCGCAAGGCGGTGGTGGTGAGCATTAACATGAAGAAGGCGTTTCCGGACGCCTGCCTGCTCGGGATGACCTTTACCAACAACCTGGACATCAAGGTGACCAACCTGTCCATCCGTCTCACCGCGTACATCCGCGGCAACGTCAAGTATGACGCCGTCACGCGCAACTTCACGGAGGTGAAGCCCACCGAGAGCCAGTATCGGGAGGTCACCTTCACGCAGATCGGCTGCAACGAGATCGATTACATCGGCATCACGGACCCCGGCCGCTGCGCCATCGGTGAGGACATGAACCGCTTCACGGCGCAGCCGGGCGACTGTGCGAAGTTCGTCGACGTGGCCGTGAGCCCGCTCATCATGGTGCGCAAGATCAAGCAGGCACCGCCGCCGCCCCCACCCGAGCCCGAGGTGGTGCTGCCATGAGCCGCCGCGCCGAGCCGGCCGCTGCCCGGGCCTGAGGACGCGCGCCGTGCGGATCATCCTCATCGCCATCGCGACTCTGTGGGGCGTCGCCGCGGTGGTGGCGTTCGCGTTCACGCGCGAGAAGACCCTCGATGCCAAGCTCACGGCGGGCTATTTCATCGGCTGGCCGGCGCTGCTGGTGCTGGTGTACCTGAACGAGCCGCTGCCGCTGTGGATCAGCGTGCCGGTGATGTTCGGCTTCATCCCCTGGTTCCTGTCCGGCCCGCACCTGTGGTGGATTCTCCAGGACCCGAGCCGCTCCAGGCGCGGCGAGGTGGTCGGCATCCCCATCGGCTACTGGAAGTGGGGCAGCATCGCCGCGGTGCTGCTCGGCCTGCTGTTCGATGCGCTGGTGCGGCCGTAGATCGCATTCACGGATTCCGCCCATAGCTTCTGCGCCGAGCGAAACTATCCCACGCCCATGCCACGCCCATGCCACGCCCATGCCACGCCCATGCCACGCCCATGCCACGCCCATTTAACGCCGACCTTGCCATGAGCGAACAACAGGACCAAGTGCCGCCAGAACCCACAGCAGCCGACGTCCGCGCGATGGATGTGCGCAGCGTCGCGTCGCTGCTGGCCGTGGTGGCGCGGCTGCGCGACCCGGAGCACGGCTGCCCCTGGGACTTGCAGCAGACGCCGCGCACCATCCTCCCCTACACCCTGGAGGAGGCCTACGAGGTCGCCGAGGCCATCGAGAACGACGACATGGCCGAGCTGTGCGAGGAGCTCGGTGACCTCCTGTTTCAGGTGGCCATCTACGCGCGCATGGCCCAGGAGCAGGGCGACTTCGACTTCGGCGATGTGGTCGCCTCCATCACCGGCAAGATGGTCCGCCGCCACCCGCACGTCTTCGGTGACGCCGAGGTGGCCAGCGAGGAGGAGGTCCGGGAGAACTGGGAGGCCATGAAGGCCGCCGAGCGCGAGGCCAAGGGCAAGCGCCTGCGCACCAGTGTCATGGAAGGCGTCGCCCAGGCCCTGCCAGCGCTGGTGCGGGCACACAAGCTGCAGAAGCGCGCCGCCCGCGTCGGCTTCGATTGGGACGATCTCGACGGCGTCGCCGCCAAGGTGCGCGAGGAGCTCGCGGAGTGCGAGGCCACTTTCGGCGCCCAGGCCGACCCGCTGGAGCGGGTGCACGAGGTGGGCGACCTACTGTTCTCCTGCGTCAACCTGGCGCGGCACCTGGACGTCGACGCCGAGCAGGCGCTGCGCGCCGCCAACCACCGCTTCGAGCGCCGCTTCATGCGCGTGGAGGTCTGTCTCGGTGCGGCCGGCAAGCAGCCTGGCCCCGAGCACCGCGACGAGATGGAGCGCCTCTGGGAAACCGTGAAGTCGGAGGAGCGCTGACTGCCGGGCCGCCGGCCGCGCACTCCGCACTCCGCACTCCGCACTCCGCACTCCGAACTTCCCCGCCCCGCCATGCCCGAAACCATTCGCCTCGTCACCCGCACTCGCGAGGTGCTCGTAGACATCACGCCGCAGGTGCGCGACATCGTCGCCAGGAGCGGCGTCCAGAGCGGCCTCGTCAACGTCTACGCCCAGGGCGCCACCGCCGCCGTCATGATCCAGGAGAACTGGGACGACAGCGTGCAGACCGACGTCGTCGAGTTGCTGCGCCAGCTCGTGCCGCGCGGCGTCTGGCGCCACGACGCCCAGGACGGCAATGGCGATGCCCACCTCAAGGCCGGTCTCGTCGGGCCGTCCGAGAGCATCCCCATCATCGACGGCCAGCTCGGACTTTCCACCTGGCAGAACGTCTTCTTCTGCGAGTTCGACGGGCCGCGCAGCGATCGGCGGGTGGTTTGTACGGTATTGGCTGTTTGAGCGGTTTTAGGCAGTGCAGCGTTTCTCCTAATCTTGCATTCGTTGTCGTTGTCGTTGTCGTTGTCGTTGTCGGCCATCCGACCACGACCGCGAGCAGAGACTTCGGCCGGGCGCCTCGGCTCCGGCGCCACCCAGGTTGGCACCCCGCAAAATTGGCTGCAACGGCGGACGAGGCGTATCAGGCGGCGGCTAGGGGGCGGTCGGCGTGGTCGGTACGAAGTGTGGGGTGCGGAGTGCGGAGCGCGCTCCTCGACGCGCGATCCGGCCGCACCGTACTTCCTACTTCTTCCATCAACTTGAGCGCGGCCGCAGACGCCTGAATCACGCCGTTCATCGCCCGCCATCCACTGAACCCGCCATGTCCTTCCTCTCCCACATCCAAGCCTGCAACCGCTGGCAGCCGGCGGACTTCCAGCCCTTCGTGGTGGCGGGCGAGCGGCTCGGGTGGGTGCGGCGACGCTTCGCGCGGGCGCTGGCGGGGCTGGGCGACAACTTTGCACTGGCCGACGATGTGCTGCACTGGCGCTCCGCGCCGGCGGGATTCGATGCCCGCGGCGACGCCTTCGCCGCGCTTAGCGTGGACCTCGATCAGCGCGACCTCGTGAGCCACTTGCACGGCGAGCGCTATCCGGCGCTCAACGCTGCCGGCGAGCCGCGCTTTCTCATGGACCGGGCGGTGGCGCCGTATTTCGGCATCCGCGCCTTCGGCCAGCACATGAACGGCTTCGTGCGGCGTGACGACGGTCTCTATCTCTGGGTCGCCCGGCGCTCGCGCAGCCGGCGCGTCGCGCCCGGCAAGCTGGACCACATCGTCGCCGGCGGCCTGCCCTGGGGCATCGGCCTGGCCGACAACCTGCGCAAGGAGTGCTGGGAGGAGGCATCGCTGCCGGCCGAGATCGCCGACCGCGCCCGGCCCGTCGGCATCGTCTCCTACTGCCGGGACTCCAGCCGCGGCCTCAAGCCCGACACCATCTACTGCTACGACCTGGAACTGCCCGCCGACATCACGCCGCGCTGCAACGACGACGAGGTGGAGTCGTTTCACCTGATGCCGGCGGCCGAGGTGATGCACATCGTCGATACCAGCGACGACTTCAAGCTCAACTGCAACCTGGTCATCATCGACTTCCTGATCCGGCACGGGCTCCTGACACCGGCACATCCGGACTACCTCGCCATCGCCGCCGGCCTGCGTGCCAACCTGCCCTGAGTCTGGACAGGTTGCGCGAGGGCCGCGCCGGCGGCGAGCCGAGTGCAACTCGGCGCCCCCGGGTGCAGTCGCGGCGGGAGCCCCGGCGTTGCCGGGCCAACCGGCGCGCCGTTGACCGGCCGGGGCTGTGCTAGGCTTCGCGCCACTGTCTGTCGCCGCGGCGGGTGGAAGCGCACCCGCCGCGACACCATCTCCCGCGCCAAAGCGTGCCCAATCACCGGCGTCTCCTTGAGACCAACGAGAGCAGCCATGACCGCCTCCCCCATCCAACGCCATCGCACCGTGTCCGTGCGCATCGGCGACATCGGCGTCGGCGGCGACGAGCCGATCCGCGTCCAGTCCATGACCAACACGGACACCGCCGACGTCGAGGCCACCGTTACCCAATGCGCCGAGCTGGCGCGCGCGGGCTCGGAGCTCGTCCGCGTCACCGTCAACAACGAGTCCGCCGCCGCGGCGGTGCCGAGGATTCGCGAGCGCCTCGACGCCATGGGTGTCGGCGTCCCGCTGATTGGCGACTTCCACTTCAACGGCCACCGGCTGCTGAGCGACTACCCGGCCTGCGCCGAGGCGCTCGCCAAGTACCGCATCAACCCCGGCAACGTCGGCCGCGGCGAGAAGCGCGACAGCCAGTTCGCCACCATGATCGAGATTGCCTGCCGCTACGACCGGCCGGTGCGCATCGGCGTCAACTGGGGCAGCCTGGATCCGGACCTGGTGGTGCGCATGATGGACGCCAACGCCAAGTCCGCGGCGCCCAAGGAAGCCGAAGCGATCATGCGCGAGGCCATGGTGGAGTCCGCCGTCGGCAGTGCGCTGCGCGCCGAGGAGCTGGGCCTGCCGCGCGACCACATCATCCTGTCCTGCAAGATGAGCGGGGTGCAGGACCTCGTCGCCGTCTACCGGATGCTCGCCGCGCGGTCGGACCATGCCCTGCACCTCGGGCTCACCGAGGCCGGCATGGGCTCCAAGGGCATCGTCGCGTCCACCGCCGCACTGGCGGTGCTGTTGCAGGAGGGCATCGGCGACACCATCCGCATCTCGCTGACGCCTGCACCCGGCGAGTCCCGCACCCGCGAGGTCGTGGTGGGACAAGAGATCCTGCAGACCATGGGGCTGCGGTCCTTCGCGCCCATGGTGACGGCCTGCCCCGGCTGCGGGCGCACCACCAGTACCGTGTTTCAGGAGCTGGCCGAGGAGATCCAGACCTACCTGCGCGAGCAGATGCCCGTCTGGCGCGAGACCCACCCCGGCGTCGAGACCATGCAGGTGGCCGTGATGGGTTGTGTCGTCAACGGCCCCGGCGAGAGCAAGCACGCCAACATCGGCATCAGCCTGCCCGGCACCGGCGAGCAGCCCTCGGCGCCGGTCTATATCGACGGCCAAAAGGTCACCACCCTCAAGGGCGCCGGCATCGCCGAGCGCTTCAAGCAGATGGTGGACGAGTACGTCGCCGAGCGGTACCGAGGGGAAGGGCCGAGGGCCTAGGGGCGCGACGGTCGGCCAGGACGCCACATCTGCCGTCTCGCCGCCGCCCGACACCGGGAGCGCCGGCATCTTGCCGGCCACTGGGAGCGCCGGCATCTTGCCGGCCACTGGGAGCGCCGGCATCTTGCCGGCTACTGGGAGCGCCGGCATCTTGCCGGCTACTGGGAGCGCCGGCATCTTGCCGGCCGCTGGGACCCGCGGCTTCTAGCTGCCGGTATGGGATCACGGTAGTGCGCCGAGCCATCGGCTGTGCTGACTGCTTGCTCCCCCACGGGGGCGAGACGCCCCCGCTCCGACAGCCGGCGAGACGCCGGCGCTCCGACAGCCGGCGAGACGCCGGCGCTCCGACAGCCGGCGAGACGCCGGCGCTCCGGCAGCCGGCGAGACGCCGGCGCTCCGGCAGGATGCTGCCTCTTTGCTTGCGGCGGCGGGATGCCCATCTTTGGCGCATCGGCGGGGCAGGGTACCGGTCGCGGATGCGCCCGATCGTGCATGATCCCCCGCACGCCCAATGCATCCACTCCATCCCCAACGACACGGTAACAGAGGAGTCTCCGCATGACCCGTTTGCACCGCACCCGTTCTGCCACCGCGGTCCTGGCCGCTGCCATCGTCGCCGGCGGCGCCGCAACACCGGCCCTGGCCGAGGAGCCGATGACCGTGTCGGTCAAGCGCATGTCTCTGGACACGGCGCAGAAGATCGCCCAGGCCAGCATCGACGCCTGCCGCGCGAAGGGCATCCAGATCGGCGTGACCGTCGTGGACCGTGACGGCGTGGTGCAGGCGCAACTGCGCGACACCATCGCCGCGCCCATCACCGTGCCCATCAGCTTCAAGAAGGCCTACACGGCGGTGAACTTCAACGCCGACACCTCGGCGCTGGCCGAGCGTGCGGACACGGCGGTTGGCCGGCAGGACTTCCTCGTCATGTCCCCCGGCGGCGTGACCGTCTCAGTGGGCGGCTCGCTGCTCGGCGGCGTCGGCGTCAGCGGAGCGCCCGCCGGCGAGACCGATGAGGCCTGCGCCAAGGCCGGGGTCGACGCGGTGCACGACGATCTGGAGATGGCGTTCTGAGCGGCTGCGCAGAAAACCTGTCGCGGCTGCATGTGACGCGGCGGCCGTAGGTCGGGCCGACGTAGGAGGCCCGACAAGCAGGCGGTTATGTTGGGCTCCGCGCCCGGCTTCATACCGCCGCCCAACCTACGCAGGTTTGCTTCAGGAGTTCCGAGGCTCCCCGTCGGCCACAGCCGTGCCCATCAACCCCGACCTGAATCCTCCGGAGGTCTTAGTCATGCGCATCATTCTCGCCTCGCTGATCCTGCTCGCCGCCAGCAACGCGGCATTCGCCGAGGTCCAGTCCAAGGCCGTCCAGTACATGGACGAGGACGTGCCGCTCACCGGCTACCTGTACTGGGACGACAGCATCGAGGGCAAGCGCCCCGGCGTGCTGGTGATCCACGAGTGGTGGGGCCTGAACGACTACGCCAAGCAGCGCGCCAGCATGCTCGCGGAGCTGGGCTATGTCGCCTTCGCCGCGGACATGTACGGCAACGGTCATGTCACCGACAAGCCGGGCCAGGCGCAGGACTGGATGCAGGAAGTCACCGCCGACGTGGAGCTCTGGCGCCACCGCGCCGAGCTCGGCCTCGATCAGCTCAAGGCCAGCGAGTACGTGGAACCGGACAAGACCGCCGCCATCGGCTACTGCTTCGGCGGCGGCACCGTGCTGCAAATGGCCTATGGCGACGCCGATGTGCTGGGCGTGGTGAGCTTCCACGGCTCGCTGCCGGCGGCACCGGAGGAGTCAAAAGGCAAGATCGGCCCTGAGATCCTTGTGCTGCACGGCGCGACGGACAGCTTCGTCACCTCCGACATCGTGACCAACTTCCAGAACAAGCTGGAGGCCGCCGGCGCCAACTGGGAGATGGACATCTACGGCGGCGCCCGCCACAGCTTCACCAATCCCAACGCCGGCGAGTATGGCATCGAGAACCTCAAGTACGACGCCCAGGCGGACGCCCGCTCCTGGCAGCGGATGCAGGACTTTTTCGACGAGCTGTTCGGGGACTGAGCCGCCCGTGGGAGCGGCGTCCCCGCCGCGACGACGGCCGCGCGGTTGGCTGACACCGGGCGGTTGCGCGGGGCTTGGTGTGCTGCCTCGGCGCCGGTCGCGGCACCGAGAGTGCCGCTCCCACAAGACGCTGGCGCGCCGCGCCACAAGCGCTGCCATCAGGGGGGGCTTCAGGCGAGCCGGTGTGGGAGCGCCACTGCCTTTTGTGGCGCGACGATGGCCGCGCGGTTGGCTGACACCGGGCGGTTGCGCGGGGCTTGGTGTGCTGCCTCGGCGCCGGTCGCGGCACCGAGAGTGCCGCTCCCACAAGACTTGGCGTGCCTCTGCACAAGTGCTGTTACGGGTCGCTTAGGCGACACTGACTGCATCGGACAGATAGACGTCCTGAATGGCGTTCAGCAGCCCGATGCCCTCCGGCATCGGCCGCTGGAAGGCCTTGCGCCCGGAGATGAGCCCCATGCCGCCGGCGCGCTTGTTGATCACCGCCGTGCGCACCGCCTCGGCCAGGTCGCTGGCGCCGCTGGAGGCGCCGCCGGAGTTGATCATGCCGGCGCGCCCCATGTAGCAGTTGGCCACCTGGTAGCGCACCCGGTCGATGGGGTGCTCGCCGGAGAGGGTCTCGTAGACGATAGGGCTCGTCTTGCCGAAGCCGATGGCCTTGAAGCCGCCGTCCACCGTCGCCTGCTTCTGCTTGACGATGTCCGCCTCGATGGTGGCTGCCAGATGGTTCGCCTGGCCGGTGAGATCGGCGGCGGTATGATAGTCCACACCCTCGTGCTTGAAGGCGCTGTTGCGCAGATACGCCCAGAGCACCGTGGCCATGCCCAGCTCGTGTGCGCGATGGAAGGCCTCGCTCACCTCCTGGATTTGCCGCCGCGACTCCGGCGAGCCGAAGTAGATGGTCGCCCCCACCGCCGCCGCGCCCAGCTCGAAGGCCTGCTCCACGTCCGCGAACAGGGTCTGGTCGTAGATGTTCGGGTAGGTCAGGAGCTCGTTGTGGTTGAGCTTGACGATGAACGGGATCTTGTGGGCGTAGCGCCGGCCGACGCTGCCCAGTACGCCCAGGGTCGAGGCCACCGCGTTGCAGCCGCCGTTGATGGCCAGCTCGACGATATTGGCCGGGTCGAAGTACAGGGGGTTCGGCGCGAAGGAGGCACCGGCGGAGTGCTCCACCCCCTGGTCCACCGGCAGGATCGACATGTAGCCGGTGCCGCCGAGCCGGCCGTGGTCGAACATCGCCTGGAGGTTCCGCAGCACGCCCGGGCGCCGGTCCGACTGGGCCAGCACGCGGTCGATGAAATCCGGCCCCGGCAGGTGCAGCATCGACTGCGGGATGCCCTCGCAACGATGCTCCAGCAGATCCGGCGCCTCATCACCCAGCAATTGCACGATATCGGTCATGTTGAGCCTCCGATAGGATGGAAACTTGTCTCTTCCGGCGTCTCCCGAGAGTAGTCCATGCCGCCCGTCCCGTTGCCCCGTTCACCTGAGCTGGCGTCCGACGCCGCCGGGCGGCCGATGCGCAGTCGCGGCGCGCCGCTGACCTGACGCGAGGTCCGGGATCGATGCTGCGGCTGCTCTCCGCACTATTGGGGTTGATCGCCTTCATCGCCATCGCCGCGGTGGGGGTGCTGCTGCTGGTTGTGGAGCCACGGCCGCTGGTGACCGCCAACGCCACGCTCGCCCCCGCGGAGCTGCGCAGCTTCGCCGCGCTCGTCAAGGCCAGCGACCTCGAGCACCCGGGCATCAAGCGCCTCACCCTGACCCCGACCAAGTTGAACGCCATGGCGGACCTTGGGGCAGGGCGGCTCGGCGGCCATGCGCGGGTGCGGCTCGGCCGCGGCGGCGCGGCGCTCGTGGGGAGCTTCCCGCTGGGCGGCAGCCTCGGCTACGCCAACCTGCACGTGGAGCTGCGCGAGACCGCGGGCGTCCCGGCCGTTGCCGCAGCGCGGCTCGGCAGCCTGCCGCTGCCGGCGCCGCTCGTGAACGAGCTGCTGCGGCTCGCGCTCGACAAGGTCGCGCCTGCGGCCGAGCTGTTGCGCGTGAGCTTTGAGCCCGACCAGGTGCGGGCGCTGTACCGCCTGCGCGGCGACGCCAAGAGCGCCGCCCTGGCCCTCCTCGACGACCCGGAGCGGCGCCGGCTCGGCGTGCGCGAGGCGCAGCTCGCCGCCATCGTCGCCGGCCAGCCC
>NZ_JAJDNQ010000061.1 GCF_022340605.1 Thiohalocapsa sp. | reverse complement strand
CAAGGTCAGGCTCAAGGTGCGGCCCCCGGTCAGTTCCAGCGCGAGGCCCAGAATCGGACCGGGAATCAGACCCGGAATCAGGCAGGTGAGCAAGCGATGACGGGGCAGTATGGGCCGAACCGGGGCATGGCCAACCTTTCGCCCCGCCAGGACCGTATGTTCAACAACCTCGACAAGAACAACAACGGCACCATCGATCGCCAGGAAGCCCAGGGCAATCCGAGCCTGTCGCGGCACTTCGACGCTGCCGATACCTATGGCAACCAGGCCATCACCCCGTCCGAGTTCGCCGCCTTCGAGGCACATGAGCAGGAAAGCGGCAACAACCAGGGTTACGGCCCAATGTCCGGGCAGAGCGAGCCCCCGCGGGAGCAGCAAAGCCCGACCAGCGGTGGTAACCAGTAACCAGCGCCCCTAGCGGCAACCACGGTTGCGGGCCGATCGATCCGGATCGGCCCGCGCTGCACGTTCGCGGGCCACCGCCGTCAACGCCACCCACCGTCAACCGAACCAGGAGACTCAGCCATGGCAGTCGCGAAATCGGAAGTCAAAAGCGGCACGGGCGCCCGCCGCGACGATCAGGCGCAATCCGCGGCAGCGACAGATGCGGTGGCGGAGCTGCTCCGTGCCTACCGCGCTGCGGCGGCGGCGGTCACCGACGTCGCGGCCGCCGACGCGCGCCGCGCGGCGAGCGCGGCAGTGCCCATCGCGGCGCTGGCGTTTGTGGCGGCCCTCGCCGCGAGCACGACTTGGATGCTCGCGATGCTCGCGCTCAGCGCGCTGCTCGCCTACGCCATCGGCTGGCCGCTGGCGCTGACGGTGCTCGCGGGCTCGAACCTGCTCGTCGCCCTCATCTGCGTGGTGCCGGCGCTACTGATCGCGCGGCGCCTGACCTTCCCGAGGTTGCGCGGCGCCTTCGCGGGTCGGTCCTCGCAGAGTAACAACGCTGGCTGACGCGGCGGTTTGAGAAGGTTGACGCAGCATGCGCTCAGAATGCGGCAGTGCGGCGCTGCGCTGTCTGCGCCATGGGGAATCGAGGTGGGGCCAGCACGGCGTCTGGCGGCACGCATATCTTGCGCGCTCGACTACCGGCGCGATGATCACCCTGCGCCTAAGGATCGGGCTTCCCTGCCCGTCCCGCCGTGACACCACTCTTCGACGAGTGGCCGTCACGGCACCGGGGTCATGCCGGCCACATCACATGCCGCCGGAACTGCCCGAGTTGCCGGAGTTGCCGGAACTGCCCTTGGACTCGAAGGCCGCGAATTCCGCCTGCTCGATCCCGACCTGCTCCGAGTCCGCGATCTTGTGGTACTTGGACTCATCCCAAGGCGGCAGACTCGAGAGGGCGGCCTTGGTGCCCAGGCCCCGCGGCACGACCAGCTTGTTGTCCTTCACCCGCAGCGAATCCAGCGGCAGTACGATGTCCTTGTCGCCAATGTCGAAGAATCCGCCCACCGAGACCAGGGTGTAGGCCTTGTTGTTCTGTTTGTCGCGCAAGACCTTCTCCACCTTGCCGATCTTCTTCCCCTCGCGGTTGACGACCTCCATGCCGGCGATTTGATCGGCTCGCTTCTCCGTCATGGCGCCCTGCTGTCCGGACTGCTGCCCCATGCCGGAGCCTTGGGTGGTCTGGCCCTGCTGGTGCTGCATCTGCTGGGACTGCTCGGCCAGGGCGGCCGACCCACCAAGGGCGAGCGCTAGGGCGAAGGCGCTGGCGGCAGCGATAGGGTGCTTCATGGTATTCACTCCTCTGCGGTTGTTTGATGGCAGTTGTCCGGTCGCCGAATCGTGCGCCGGACGATCCCGACTGTTGCAGCGGATGTGCCAGCAATGCGCGCGGCGCCGACACGCGCGGTTAGCCGGGTGAGTGCAGTTGCCCCGCGCTGCCCATGGCCGACCCCACGGCCGAATGCGGTGCTTTTCCAACGCTCGCGGTGGTAAAGCCCAAGTGCCCGACCCCGTATTTCCGTAGATCCGGGACGGACCCGCGCCCGGGTCGATGTTGTCGGGGGCGATCCCTCATTTGGCATTCCGGTTTGTGCTCAGCCCCGTATTCGTTGTAGGGTTGCCCAGCGGGCAGCCGCGGGTTGTCCATGGATTGTCCACCCAGACCGCGCCGCAGAACCAACTGAGCCCGCCCGAATCCCTCCCGCCGATCCACCGCTGCCCCGAAGACGCCCATGCGAGTCGCAACCCTGCCCCTGCTGCTGTTGTCCTGTGCTCTCGGCCCCGCCGCCGCCGCCGACCATCCCGAAGACTTCCGCTTCCGCGTCGCCATGCAGGAGAAATCCGCGGCGACCTTCTACGTGAGCGGCGACATCGACGGCGTCGGCCCGGTGGAATTGATGGTGGACACGGGCTCCGGCTACACCACCATCAACGAAGAAACGCTCGCGGCGCTGCAACAGCGCAATGCCGCACGCTACGTGAAGGATCTGCGCGGTGTGCTCGCCGACGGCTCGGAGCTGACCGTGCCGGTCTATGCGATTGCGCGCATGCGCATTGGCGCCCAATGCTGGCTCGAGGACGTCGAAGCGGCCGTCTTTCCGGGTAAGTCCAGGCAGATCCTGGGCCTGAGCGCGCTGCGCCGCGCGGCGCCCTTCATCTTTTCGGTCGAGCCGCCGGCGCTGTTCCTGAGCCGCTGCGGCGCGCAGAAGGACGTGGCGGGCGATCACCCCGCGGGCGAGCTGTTGCGCACGGCCGAGGCGCCGGGCTGAGACCACGCGCCCGCCAGCACGTGGCGCCCAGCTGAGACCGTGAAAATATCGGTATAGGTCGGGTCAGCGATAGCGCAACCCGACAACCAACGGCTTACCGACGCCCGTCGTCGGGATACGCTGCGCTAACCCGATCTACGTTCCGCTCTCTTTCGGCGTCGCGAGCAATACGTTCACTGTCTCAACTGCCGCGCCACCGCGGCTTCAGGGCAGATCGACAGGCTCGCCGAGCTGATCTTCCACGTACAGCATCCCGGCGAGCACCATCAGCACCACCAGGATGGGCGTTGCCAGCAGCACGCCGAGCACGCCCGCCAACACGCCCATCACGAGTTGCGAGATCAACAGCAGCGCCGGCGGCAGGCGCACGGCCCGGCGCTGGATGAAGGGTGTGACCGCGTAGCCCTCCACCAGATGGATGCCCAGGTACAGCAGCGCCACCCAGAGCATCTGCTGCGGGCCGGCAGACAGGCCCACCAGGAGCGCCGGTACCGCGGCCGCCAGCGGCCCGACCGTCGGCACGAACGAAAACACGCCGGCAATCAAGGCCAGCAGGAAGGCCAGCGGCAGCCCCAGCACGAGCAAGCCGATCCAGGTGAGGACGAACACGACGGCCATGGCCGCGAAGCGCCCCAGCAGCCACCAGCGCAGTGCACGCCCGATGGCCTCGGCGATCTCGGCGGCACGCGGGCGCGACGCCGGTGGCAGCAGCCGCAGCGCACCGTTGACGTAGGTGTGCGGCTCACTCGCCAGGAACATGGCGAGCACGACCGCCAGCAGGATGCCGCTGACGGCGCCGAGCACGGACGAGAAGAAGCCGAGGAACCCCTGCGCCGCCTCCTGCAAGGTGCCCGCTTTCCGGAGCGCGGCGAATTCGGTCGCGGCCCGTTGCCCCCACGCGGTGCTCTCGATCGAGGCATCGATCTCCGACAGCGCTTCGGGGATGCGGTGGCTCAGATCCTTCATGTCCACCACCACCCGGGGCACAAGCACCAGGCTGCCCCCCACCACCAGCAAGGCAATCGCCAGCCACAGCAGCACGAGCGCACTCCAGCGCGGCATGGCCACCCGCGCACGCACCGCCCGCACGATGCCGTCTTGCATCACCGCGAGCAGCACCGCGAGTAGGGTCAGCAGGACCACGCTCGCCACAGCCACGACCAGCCAGACCAGCAACGCCAGCGTCCCCAGGGTCGCCGCGAGCAGGACGACGCGCGGGAATGTCCAGGGCGCGCCGGTGCCGGCACCGGTTGTGAGGTCGCTGCTCATCCGCTTCTGCACCCACCCGCGTCCGGCTGGCACGGGATCTGCGCATCATCCGCAGATGGATTTCGCATCCGGCAAACCGGCCATCGCGGACGTCCGGGCGCCGGAGGTCGATCTCCGCGCCGAAGCGGTCGCCCGCCAACGCGGTCGGGCGGATCACTCATCATGCATACCACCAAACCACGGAGTTGCCATGTCTCGCCAAGCCGAAACCCACTCCACCATGATGGGCTACCTGCTCTGGATCTTCGGATTCATGGGTGCCCATCGGTTCTACTACGGCAAGCCCATCACGGGGACCATCTGGTTCTTCACGGCCGGCCTGTTGCTCATCGGCTGGATCATCGACCTGCTGCTGATCCCGGGCATGAGCCAACAGGCCGACCGGCGCTTCATCACCGGGCCCAAGAGCTATAACGTCGCTTGGATTCTACTCACTTTCCTCGGCCTGCTCGGCATCCACCGCTTCTATCTGGGCAAGTGGCTCACGGGCCTGATCTGGCTGCTCACCGGTGGTCTCTTCCTGATCGGCTACCTGTACGACTACTGGACGCTGAACGAGCAAATCGACGAGGTCAACGAAGGTCTCGACCACCAAACCGGCCATGCCGCGACGGTGTGAGAAACACCGAGACGGTGAAGGTATTGCTCGCAACGCCGAAGAAGTAGACCGCGGCGGCAACACTGGCGATGAAGATCAGCCAGACGGTCAGCGGGGTTGGACCCTCACCACGCACGGCCACGGCCGCAGCGACGGCCACGACCGAGAATAGCAGGACAAACTGGTTGTTCATGGGTTCGCTCCCGTAGCGTTGGGAGGGTTGGGGCAAAGGCCGCGGCGACGGACCCCGCCCGCCTCCCGGTCTCAGGGCACATCAGGACATGGCACCGCGACCGCGGAAGTAGAAGATGACAGCGAGCACCAGCCCAACCACGAACAGCAGCCAGGCGATGTGCGTGGCGGCGCCCGCGATCCCGGTCATGCCGAAAATGCCGGCAATGATGGCAACGATGAGAAAGACCACAGCCCACTGAAACATGGATAACCTCCAGTTGGTGTCGTTGGATACTCAGCATGGTCCACCGCCGGGAACGCTGGCATCACGATGCCGAATTCGGCGATGTTGGTGAGTCACACTGCAATGGGCGGGCCAGGGCCGCGTGCATAAGCCCTTCGCGTGCCGTGTGCCGAGCCGACGGCGAGGCCGCAGCCCGCCGGCGTCAGCGCGCTTGCCACGCGCAAGACGCTACCGATGAGCGCCGGCAATGCGGCCCTCATGATCGTCGCGGCGGTCCGGGCGATGACCATCTTCGCCGCCACGCCCGACCGCGGGCCGGTTTCCGCCACGGCCCGCGTGGACCACAACTCCGCCGGCTCCGCGGCTGCACCGGCGGGGCAAATGCCCAATTCTTCCGGTGCGAAAGACACGGGCGGCGCCGGTCGGGCGACCGCTGCACGCTCGCCGCGTCGGCACGTGGGTTGCTTCTATTTTCATGACCATCTGGGCCAGCGGCGCGCGTGAGGCCTCTGCGCACCGCCCCTGCGGCGTGGACATGTCCTACGAGCCGCTGGCGATCCACCCTGGGTGCGAGCAACGACAAAGGGTATTGGCCATGACCACAAGCATCTACATCCGCGCCCGCGATCCGGAAAACGGCGCCCGCGTCGTCGAGGATATGCTGGCGCTCGGCTTACCGCCCGAGCGGCTCAAGGTTTACGGCAAGCGCATCCCCGAAGGACTCCGTGTGCAGGCGATCCGCTGGCACCGGGGCATCCTGTCCATTGTGCTCGCCGCCATCGCAGGCGCGATCGCGTTCGCCGTGGTCGGCGCGGTGCTGCTCATCGGCATCGACTCCGAGACCGCCGAGCTGCTGGCGCTGGTCGGCGCGGGCACCGGCGCCTTCTGGCAGCAGTCCCGGCTCAGCCGCCGGTATGCCGCCGTGAGCGCCCAGAAGGACGCGCTGAGGCACGGCGACATGATGATCGTCGCCGACGTGGACAACGCCGAGTTGGAGTGGGTGGAGACGCAAGTTGCCGAGAGCCATCCGGAGGTGCTGTTGTTGGGCACCGATCCGGGCGGCGTCCCGCCATTTCCGTGAAAGCGCCTGCGAGATGCCTGGGGGCGGAGACCGTGAACGTATCGCTCGCAACGCCGAAAACGAGCGGATCTACACCGAATGCTTTCTGAATTTCATGGCCCCCTACACCGGCGCCGGCCGAATGTTCTGGTTGTGCCGGAACAGGTTGGCCGGATCGTAGCGCGACTTCACCGCAGCGAGCCGGTCATAGTTGCCGCGATAGGCGGCGCGTACCCGTTCCTCGCCCTCGTCCTCCATAAAGTTCACGTAGGCACCGCCGGCGGAGTACGGATGCAGCGCCTGCCAATAGTTACGGGTCCAGTCGCGGATGACGTCGTCGTCCTCGAGGCGCTCGCCCACGCCGACAATCACCGACGACCAATGGCAATCGCGGTAGCCGAAGGCCGTCGCATCCGGCGCTACCCGGTGCACCGCGCCGTCGATGGGAAACAGGTGCACGGCGGACAGCGGCGTCGGCATCTCGCGCGCGTGCGCCACGTGCAGAGCGATCGCCTCATCCGGCAGCGTCCGGATGAAGTCGCCTTTCCAGTACCAGCGCAGCCCCGGCGGATAGAGTGCATCGAACATGCCCTGGAGCGCCGGATACCCAATCGGTCCGATGTGCTCGAACACCGGTGCAATGGCGTCGCGCAGCGGTGCCAGCGCCCCATCCAGTTCCTCCGGCTTGCCGAGCCAGCACCACATGATGGCGCACACCTTCTGTCCGTGCAGGGACTCCGGGAAGGGCGGCGCCGGCGGCACCGTCATGAAGGCGAAGAAGCCGGACAGATTCTCGTCCGCCGTCGGCAGCAGGTCCCGATAGCGGCGCAGCACCGCCTCGGCGTCGTCCATGGACCAGACGCTCGGCCCCGCCAGCACCTCGCCCACCTTATGCAGCCGGAACAGGAACGAGGTCACCACCCCGAAGTTGCCGCCACCGCCGCGCAGCGCCCAAAACAGGTCCGGATGGTCGTCGGCGTTGGCCGTCACCACCTGGCCATCCGCGAGTACCACCTCGGCCTCCAGCAGGTTGTCCACCGTGAGGCCGTACTTGCGCGTCAGATAACCATGGCCACCGCCAAGTGTGAGGCCCGGCACGCCCGTCGTCGAGATGATGCCACTGACGGTGGCCAGCCGGTGCTCGCCGCACGCGCGGTCCACGTCGCCCCAGGTGCAGCCCGGTCCCACGCGCACCGTGCGCTCCGCCGGATCAACCGCCAGCGCATCCATGCCGGACAGGTCCGCCACCAAGCCGTCGTCCACTAGCGCCAGCCCCGGCCCGTTGTGGCCGCCGCCGCGGACGCCGAGCGGCAGCCCAAGCTCCCGGGCCAGGTTGACGCAGGCGACTACGTCCGCCTCATCGGCACAGCGTGCGATCAGCGCCGGGTGCCGGTCGATCATGGCGTTGTAGAGCTTGCGGGCCTCGTCGTAGCCCGCGTCCGTGGGCCGCAGCAATTGGCCGTGCAGACGCGCTGCGAGTTCCTGGATCGTATTTTCGTCGGGCATGGTTGCCTCCTCGTGGTGGCCGTGTGGTGAGGCGGCGGGCGACGGCGTATGCCGGGGCGCGGAACGCCGCCCGGCCTTGGTCGCCGTTCGCGATGAGCGAGGAAGGGCGCGCCCTACCCCGCCTCGCTCAGTGCGGCAATGATGGTGCGGCAGAACGCTGGGAGATCACCCGGATTCCGGCTCGAGATCAGCGGGTCGTCGCGCACCACTTCGCTGTCCTCCCAGCGGGCGCCGGCATTGACGAGGTCGTCGCGGATGGACGGCACCGAGGTCACCCGCCGCCCCTCCACGAGGACACCGATGTTGCGGTTCGCGAGTGGTTCTGACATCTGCTGCCTCCGGTTGGTGATCTGGTTCGCTCGGGTGCACGCAGCGGCAGCCGCCGGCCTGCGACGGAGTCAGTGCACTGCTCCCAAACGCAGCACGCTCAGTGCCAAGCCTGAGGCGCCGTGCCGATCGCGGCGAAGACGCCGCTCCCACACCACCGCACCACCGTGGGAGCGCCATCCTCGGCGCGAGACAGCGCCCAAAGCCCGCAATCGCGGCGAAGACGCCGCTCCCACACCACCGCACCACCGTGGGAGCGCCGTCCTCGGCGCGATGCAGCGCCCAAAGCCCGCAATCGCGGCGAAGACGCCGCTCCCACGGGGCGCGGTGCATCTGCCCCGGGCCTCGGAGCATAAGCCCCGCGCTGCCGGCCAATCGGCCCACGGCAGAAGACCTCCGCCCGCCGCGCGGCTGGCATGCGCCTTGCGCCCCGGCAGTATGTGGACGGCCTCTCCCAAACGCCCGATACGCCCGCGCCGCCCTCAGCACCAACGCCAACGACCAGAGCACGCCATGCCGAGCATTCTCCCAGCCAAGCCCCGGCAACCCGCACCGGCATCCGCATCCGCGGTGCCTGTAACGGCCACGCCGCCGTGGCCGTCATCCCCACCGCGGCCGGCTGCATGGGCGCGGAGGCAGCCATGAGCGGCCGCGCCATCGCCGACTACGCGCTGCTGTCCGACCGCCACGGCGCGGCGCTGGTGCACCGCGACGGCAGCGTGGACTGGCTCTGCCTGCCGCGCTTCGACGCACCGGCGCAGTTCGCCCGGCTGCTGGACGACGACGGCGGCCACTTCGCGGTGACGCCGCGCAACGTCGAATCCACCGACCGCACCTACCTCCCGGAGTCCCTGGTGCTGGAGACCTGCTTTCGCTGCGCCGGCGGCGTCGCCGTGCTGCGCGATACGCTGGCCACCGGCGTCGACGAGCAGGCGGACATCCTCGGCCGCAATGCGCCACACCTGCTGCTGCGCGAGCTGCGCTGCACCCGGGGCGAGGTCACCGTGGACCTGGACTACCAGCCACGCCCAGAGTACGGCCTGATCCGCCCACTGCTGGAGCCCGCCGCGGGGGGCCTGGTGACCCGCGGCGGCGCGGGCATCCTGCGGCTGTCGGGCGAGGCGGATTGGTCGATCACCGACTCCGCCGCCCGTGCCCAAGTGCGGCTCCGCGAAGGCGAGCGGCTGCGGCTCGCCTTGCAGCACAACCCGCTCACCGCCGGCGCGCCGGCGGCCATCCCGCCCGCCGGCATCACCGAGGGCATCGAGCTGACCCTCGCCGCCTGGCAGGCTTGGTCCGACGTGCACCAGAAATACGACGGCCCGTGGACCGAGCTCGTGCGCCACAGCGGCCGCGTGCTGCAAGGGCTCGCCTACCAGCCCACCGGCGCCGTGGTGGCCGCGCCCACCACGTCGCTCGCCACCTGCATCGGCGGCAGCCGCAACTGGGACTATCGCTACAGCTGGGTGCGGGACGCGAGCCTGACCCTGGACGCCCTTTGGGTCGCCGCCTGCCCGGCGGAGGCACACCGCTTTTTCGACTTCCTCGGCGCCACCGCGCTGATCCAGGTGCGCGAGGACGGCGAGCTGCAATGCGTGTTCGGCATCCACGGCGAGCACGACCTCACCGAACGCGAGCAGCACTGGCTCACCGGCTGGCGCAACAGCCGCCCGGTGCGCGTCGGCAATGCCGCCTGGTCGCAACGCCAGCTCGACGGCTACGGCGACGTGCTGCTGGCCGCGCACCGGCTGCGCGGCCAGCTCGCGGACATGACCGAGACGGCGCGGCGCTTCCTCGCCGAGATCGCCGACGCCGCCGCCAACCGCTGGCAGGAACCGGACCACGGCATCTGGGAGATACGCGGCAAGCCGCGGCACTACCTGCACTCCAAGCTCATGTGCTGGGCGGGCCTGGACCGGGCCATCGACCTGGCACCCGAGCTGTTCCCGGACGGCGGTAGCGCTGGCCGCGTCGCGCGCTGGCGCGAGGCCCGCACCAACCTGCGCCAGGCCATCCTGACCCGCGGCTGGAGCGAGCACGCCGGCGCCTTCACCCAGGCCTTCGGCAAGGCCGAGCTGGACGCTGCCGCCCTGCTGCTGCCGCTGGTGGGCTTCCTGCCGGCGGACGACCCGCGCGTGCTGGCCACCATGGACGCCATCGAGGCGCGACTCACCGATGCCAACGGCTTCGTCTACCGCTACCGCATGGACGACGGCCTGCCCGGCGACGAGGGCCCGTTCCTGATCTGCACCTTCTGGCTCGCCCAGGCGCGCGCCATGGCGGGCCAGTTGGAGCAGGCGGTGTGCATCTTCGAACGCGCCGCCGGCTGCGCCAACGACCTCGGCCTGCTCGCCGAGCAGGTGCACCCCGGCACGGGCGAACTGCTCGGCAACTTCCCGCAGGCCTTCAGCCACATCGGGCTCGTGAACGCCGCCCAGGCCATCGGCGAGGCGCGCAACCGAGCGAGCAACGCCACCGGCACCGCCGGCACGGACGCCGACGCGGCCTAGCCCGTGGGAGCGGCACTCTTGGTGCCGCGACGTGCGAGCGGCACTCTTGGTGCCGCGACCAGCAGCGCCTCTCACACCAAGACCGCACGCCCTCATCGCGCCACAAACACCAGTGGCGCTCCCACCAAGCCCCGAAGCGGCACGCTCGGTGCCGTGGGAGCGGCACTCTCGGTGCCGCGACCGGCAGCGCCCTCTCTCACACCAACCCCCACGCCCTCATCGCGCCACAAACAGCAGTGGCGCTCCCACCAAGCACCGTGGGAGCGGCACTCCCCGTGCCGCGACGTGGGAGCGGCACTCCCGGTGCCGCGACCGGCCGACGCGCCCTCACACCAAGCCGCCGAGCCATCCAGGCTCGGTGCATTTCCCCCGCCACCGGCGCACCTGCCCGACATCCGATTGCCACTCGATCCAACCGCATCCAACCGCTGCCGCCCGGGGCATGGCACGGCCGATGCTTGCCGCTTCCACAACCCGTCGGCGCCGAACACGGCGTTCCCGCCCCAGACATCCTGTCCGAGCCCTCCGGAGACGCAGTCATGTCCAACTTCAACCTGCACGAGCTCAACCAGGCCCTCGGCCGCCAAATGCGCCGCCTGACGCCAGACGGCCATGGGCCGCCCAAGCAGCCGCCCAAGGGTCCGCCCTGGCATACCTACGCCCTTGCCGGCCTCGGCATCTTCGCCCTGGCGACCGTGCTCAGCATGTTCACGGAGCAGCCGTCCACCGAGCTGACCTACAGCGACTTCAAGCAGGCGGTGCGCGATGGGCGCGTCGCCGAGGTGACCTTCGACGCCGACCGCATCAGTGGGCGTCTCTTCGCCAAGGAAGCGACCGGCACCAGCGCGGGGAGTGGTTCTCAACAGCCGAGCCGGCCAGCAAGCAAGTCGGCGAGCGATGCCGCCGGCGGCACCGGCTCGGAAGCCACTGCCGATGGCGGCAAGCCGCAGCAGGCCAGCGCGGAAACCAACGAGCTCGATGGGCGCTTCGCCACCACCAAGCCGCAGGTGAACGACCCGCAACTGTTGGATCTGCTGGAGCAGCACCACGTGCAGGTGGCCGCCAGGTCCACCGGGAACGACCTCTGGGGCCGGGTGCTCATCTCCTTGCTGCCCTGGGTGCTGCTGCTCGGGCTCTTCCTGTACATCAGCTACCGCATGCAGCAGAAGCTGATGGGCGACGGCGGCAAGGACGGCGGCATCTTCGGCTTCGGCAAGTCCAAGGCCAAGCGCATCCAGGCGCAGGAGGTCCACGTCGGCCTGGACGACGTCGCCGGCCTCGCCAACGCCAAGGCGGACCTCGCCGAGATCATCGATCACCTCGCCGACCCGCAACGCTTCCGCGCCCTCGGCGCCAAGATCCCCAAGGGCGTGCTGCTCATCGGTCCGCCCGGCACCGGCAAGACGCTGCTCGCCCGAGCCGTGGCCGGCGAGGCCGGCGTGCCCTACTTCCACATGTCCGGCTCGGAGTTCGTGGAGATGTTCGTCGGCGTCGGCGCCTCGCGGGTGCGCGACCTGTTCCAGCAAGCCAAGCAGGCCGCGCCATGCGTCATCTTCGTCGATGAGATCGACGCCGTCGGCCGCTCCCGCGGTACCGGCCTCGGCGGCGGCCACGACGAGCGCGAGCAGACACTGAACCAGATCCTCAGCGAGATGGACGGCTTCGAGCCGCACGAGAACGTGGTGATGCTGGCCGCCACCAACCGCGCCGACGTGCTGGACGCCGCCCTGCTGCGCCCCGGGCGCTTCGACCGCAAGGTCTACCTGGAGCTGCCGGACCGCAAGGCGCGCCGCGCCATCCTTGAGATCCACGCGAAGAAGATCCCGCTGGCGGACGACGTGGACCTGGGCCTCATCGCCGGCCGCACCACCGGCTTCTCGGGCGCGGACCTGGAAAACCTGGTCAACGAGGCGGCGCTGCTGGCGGGACGCAACCGCAAGCAGCAGGTGGACATGGCGCTGTTCGCCCAGGCTCGGGACAAGATCGCCCTCGGCGCCGAGCGCGAGCAGGTCATCGGCGACGACGAGCGCCGGCTCATTGCCGTGCACGAGTCCGGCCACGCGCTGCTCGCCTGGCTGCTGCCGAACGCCGATCCGCTGGACAAGGTCACCATCATCCCCCGTGGCCAGGCGCTGGGCGTCACCGAGCAGATTCCGGAAGAGGAGCGCCACACCTACAAGCAGAGCTACCTGCGCGATCGCATCGGCGTGATGCTCGGCGGGCGCATCGCCGAGCAACTGGTGTTCGGCGAGGTCACCACCGGCGCCGAGTCCGACCTGGAGCAGGCCACCAAGCTCGCCCGGCGCATGGTGAGCCGCTGGGGCATGAGCGAGGTCATCGGCCCCGTCTCCTTCCGCCGCGGGCAACAGCCCGTGTTCCTCGGCCGCGAGATGCAGGAAGGCCCGGAGGACCACGGCGACAGCACCGCCCAGCGCATCGACGAAGAGATCCAGGCGCTCATCGGCGGCATCGAGCGCGACGCCCGCGACCTGATGCACCAGCACCAGGCGGCGCTGGAGTGCCTGGCCGAGCGCCTGCTGGAAGAGGAGGTCCTGGACCGCGAGCAGATCCACCAACTGCTGTGCGATACCGCTGCCAGCAATGGCAAGCCCCTGCGCGCCGCGGCCGGATGAGCCGGTGCGTTTCGCACGCGGCCCGGTGCATTTCACCGGAAAAACTGACGGGACAATGGTTTATGGACTTTACGTAACGCACCCGATCGATGCCTCCGGCGCCCTTCCACGCGCCTGAAAGCCGCGCCGTCGCATCGATTCGGCCAATCCCCTCATTAACACACTGTATTGCCGGCACGGCCGCTGCATTCACTGGGGCTACATCCGTGCCGGTGCCTCGTCCGGGGCAACCCGCCCGCGGGCGCACCGGCCGGCTTCTGCGAACCAACTCTCCGCCACAACGGCGGCAGGAGATGCAGCATGACCGAGCAACAACTCTCCAATCGCAACATGATGGGCATCTTCGTGCTCATCGCCATGGGCCTGGGCCCGCTGGCGGCGCTCAGCATCGGCAAGCACGTGGCCGACGACGAGACCATCGCCCGCGCCCAGGCCGGCGCCAAGAACTACGAGGCGCCAGACCTCTATCCGGACAGCGCCTACGGCCTGCCCACGCTCACCGGCGCCGCGGCCGAGACCAAGGTGGACGACATCACCGCCAACTCCGCGCTATTCAGCGACTACCGTCGCGCCGTGCAGGAGTCCGGCTTCGGCGACGTGCTGAACGGGCCGGGGCCGTTCACGGTGTTCGTCCCCACCGATCAGGCCTTCGCGCAGTTGAGCGACGCCGAGCGCAATGACCTGTTCAAGGACAAGAACAAGCTGGTGAAGATGCTCAGCGCCCACGTCGTCCAAGGCCGTCTGTCCGCCACCGACCTGCTCCAGCGTCGCCACGTCGAGACCATCGGCGGCCGCAGCATCCCCATCGACCAGGGCGGCAAGTCCATGAGCTTCGGTAGCGCCGCTATCATTAATACCAACCTCGTCGCCGGCAACGGCGTCGTGCACATCGTCGACGGGCTGAACCTGTAAGCCGCAAC
>NZ_JAJDNQ010000055.1 GCF_022340605.1 Thiohalocapsa sp. | reverse complement strand
CGCGAGCGGCAGGACGCCGAAGCCGAACGCGAGCGAGGTCATGACGATGGGGCGCAGGCGCATGCGGGCGGCCTCCAGCGCGGCGCCGAGGGCGTCGCGGCCCTGCTCCTGAAGGGTCTTGGCGAACTCGACGATGAGGATGGCGTTCTTGGCCGAGAGGCCGATGGTGGCGAGCAGGCCGACCTGGAAGTAGATGTCGCTGGGCAGCCCGCGCAGCAGCACCGCGAGCACGGCGCCGAGCACGCCGAGCGGCACCACCAGCATCACCGAGAAGGGCACGGACCAGCTCTCGTAGAGCGCGGCAAGGGCGAGGAAGACCGCCAGCGCGGAGAGGGCGTAGAGCAGCGGCGCCTGGGCACCGGCGGCGCGCTCCTCTCTCGACACACCGGTCCATTCGAGCCCGATCCCCGGCGGCAGCTTCGAGACCAGCTCCTCGACCACGGCCATGGCGGTGCCGGAGCTCACGCCGGGGGCCGCCTGGCCGACGATCTCCGCCGACGGCAGGCCGTTGTAGCGCTCCAGGCGCGGCGAGCCGTACACCCAGCGACCGGTGGCAAAGGCCGAGAACGGCACCATGGCGCCCTGGTCGTTGCGCACGAACCAGGTGTCCAGATCCTCCGGCTGCATGCGGAAGGGGGCGTCGGCCTGCATGTAGACCTTCTTGACCCGGCCCTGGTGGACGAAGTCGTCCACGTAGGCGCTGCCCCAGGCGATGGACAGGGTCCGGTTGATGTCGTCCAGCGACAGGCCCAGCGCGCCGGCCTTGGTGCGGTCCACGTCGATCTGATACTGGGGCTCGTCGTCGCGGCCGTTGGGGCGCACGCCCGCGAGCAGCGGGTGCTGGCTGGCCATGCCGAGCAGCTGTCCGCGCGCGGCCATGAGGGCCTCGTGGCCGACGCCGGCGCGGTCCTGGAGCTGGGCGTCCCAGCCCGAGGCGGTGCCGAGCTCGATGACGGCCGGTGGTACGAAGGCGAAGACCCGCGCATCGCGGATGTGCGAAAACGCCTGCATGGCGCGGCCCGCCACCGCGTCGGCGCTGAGGTCCGGGCGCTTGCGCTGACCCCAGTCTTTCAGCCGCGCGAAGCCGATGGCCATGTTCTGGCCCTGGCCGGCGAAGCTGAAGCCGGCGACGGTGATCATCTGCTCGATGGCCTCGGCCTCGTCTTCCAGGAAGTGCCGCTCCACCTGCTTCATGACCGCCAGCGTGCGCTCGCGGGTCGCCCCCGCCGGCAGCACGGCCTGGACGATCACGAAGCCCTGATCCTCGTCCGGCAGGAATGCCGTCGGCAGACGCGGATACAGCCAGCCGAGCGCGGCCACCAGCAGCGCGTAGACGCCGAGGAACACCCACCGGCGCCGCAGCATGGCGCCGACGCCACGGCCGTAGAGGTGGACGCTGCGCTCGAAGTTGCGATTGAACCAGCCGAAAAAGCCCCGCCGCGGGCCGTGTGCGATGGGCTTGAGCAGCGTCGCGGTCAGCGCCGGGCTCAGGGTCAGCGCCACGATCACCGACAGCAGCATGGCGGCGACGATGGTCACCGAGAACTGCCGGTAGATGACGCCGGTGGAGCCACCGAAGAAGGCCATCGGCACGAACACCGCGGACAGCACCAGCGCGATGCCCACCAGCGCGCCGGTGATCTGGTCCATGGAGCGGCGGGTCGCCTCCTTCGGCGGCAGCCCCTCCTCGCGCATGACCCGCTCGACGTTCTCGACGACGACGATGGCGTCGTCCACCAGCAGGCCGATGGCGAGCACCATCGCGAACAGCGTCAGGGTGTTGATGGAATAGCCGAAGGCGGCGAGCACGCCGAAGGTGCCGAGCAGCACCACGGGCACGGCGATGGCCGGGATCAGCGTCGCGCGCAGGTTTTGCAGGAACAGGTACATGACCAGGACCACCAGCACCACGGCCTCGAGCAGGGTCTTGATGACCTCGCCGATGGAGATGCGCACGAAGGGCGTGGTGTCGTACGGAAACACCGCCTCGACGCCGGGCGGGAAGCCGGCGGAGAGCTCATCGAGCTTGCGCTTGACCGCATCGGCCGTCTGCAACGCGTTGGCCCCGGTGGCGAGCCGGATGGCCATGCCGGCGGCGGGCGTGCCATTGCGGCGCGCGGCCTTGGTGTAGGACTCGCTGCCGAGTTCCACCCGCGCGACGTCACGCAGTCGCACGCTGGAGCCGTCGGCGCGGGTGCGCAGCCGGATCTCGCCGAACTCATCCGGCGTGGTCAGCCGGTCCTGCACATTCACGGTAGCCGTCAGCACCTGCCCCGGCGTGGCGGGAATGGCGCCGAGCTGGCCGGCGGAGATCTGCGCGTTTTCCGCTTCCAGGGCGTCGGCCACCTCCACGGGGGTCAGGCCGTACTGGTTAAGCCGGTTGGCGTCGAGCCAGATGCGCATGGCGTACTGGGGCTCCAGCATCATGACCTCGCCGACCCCTTCGACCCGGCTGATGGGGTCCTTGACGAAGCTGGCGGCAAAATCGCCCAGGTCGTCGCTGCCCAGGCTCCCATCATGCGACACGAAGGCGACGATCATCAGGAAGTTGCGCACCGACTTGGCCACCTGGATGCCCTGCTGCTGCACCTCCGCCGGCAACAGGCCGCTGGCGAGCTGGAGCTTGTTCTGCACCTGCATCTGCGCGACGTTGGGGTCGGTGCCGTTGTCGAAGGTCAGGGTGATGGTCGCGACGCCGGTCGCCTCGCTGGTGGAGGACATGTAGCGCAGGCCGTCGAGGCCGCTCATTTGCTGCTCGATGACCTGAGTCACCGCGCTCTCCAGGGTCTGTGCCGAGGCGCCGGGATAGGTCGCGGTGATGGCGATGGCCGGCGGCGCGATGCTCGGATACTGGGAGACCGGCAGCGTCAGGATGGACAGCACCCCGGCCAGCGCGATGACGATGGCGATGACCCAGGCGAAGATGGGCCGGTCGATGAAAAAGCGGGCCATAGGAAATGTGTCTCCGGGGTCTCGAGGCGACCGAGATGCCTTGCTCCGGGAATCCCGAGCAAGCCGTGGAACGATTTCGCGTCGTTGTCGTTGTCGTTGTCGTGGTCGTGGTCGTGGTCGTGGTCGTGGTCGTCGAGCGTCCGCACGATTACGACAACGACAACCGTGGGAGCGCCACCGCCTTTTGTGGCGCAATCACTGCCGCACGACTGCCTGCCGCTTGGCGGTTACTCGGGGCGTGGCGTACTGACTTGCCGGCCGGTCGCGGCACCGAGAATGCCGCTCCCACAAGCGCTGCTCCTCCCATAACGGCGACTCCAGGTGCGCTGGCACTGTGGGAGCGCCACTGCCGTTTGTGACGCGATCGCGGCCGCGCGACTGCCTGCCGCTTGGCAGTTGCTCGGGGCGTGACGTACTGCCTTGCCGGCTGGTCGCGGCACCAAGAGTGCCGCTCCCACAGCGGCACCGAGCGTGCCGCTCCCACAAGAGCTTCCACAAAAGCTCCTACAGGGGTGTCTCGCAATCGGATCGGGACCGATCGCGACACCGGCACCGCTGGTCACCTGCGTCCACGGACTCACCGCGGTCTCAGGGGTTAGCGGCCAGCGCGCTGAAGGCGGGCTCGCCGCTCACATCGACGCCCTGCGCCACATCACCGGGGCGGACCTTCTGCACGCCCTCGACGATGAGCCGGTCGCCGGGCTCGAGGCCCGCGTCGATCAGCCAGCCGCTGCCGACGGTGCGGCCGGTCTCGAGCTTGCGCTCTTCGACCTTGCCGTCGTCGCCGAGCACCAGCGCGGTGGGATTGCCGCGCCGGTCGCGCTGCACCGCCTGCTGCGGCACCAGGATGGCGTCCGGCTGCACACCCTCCTCCACCACCGCGCGCACGAACATGCCCGGCAGCAGCAGGTGGTCGGGGTTCGGGAAGGTGGCGCGCAGCGTCACCGTGCCGGTGTCCTGCTCCACGGTCACCTCGTAGAGGGCCAGCCGGCCGGTCTGGTCGTAATTGCTGCCGTCCTCCAGGATCAGCATCACCCGCGGCTGCTCGCCGGCCGGGCGCTGCAGGCGGCCCGCGCGCAGTGCCTGGCGCAACCGCAGAAGCTGCACGCTGGACTGGGTCAGATCCACGTAGATCGGGTCGAGCTGCTGGACGGTGGCCAGCGCCTGGTCCTGGTTCGCGGTCACCAGCGCCCCCTGCGTCAGCGACGAGCGCCCGATCTGCCCGGCGATGGGCGAGGTCACGCGGGTATAGGCGAGTTGGATGCGGGCGGTGGCCAGCGCCGCCTCGTCCACGGCAACGGAGGCCGCCGCCTCCTTCAGCGCGGCCTGGACGTCGTCGGAGTCCTCCTGGCTCACGGACTTGGACTGGAGCAGCTTGGCGTAGCGGTCGGCCTTGAGCTGCGCGCGCTCCAACGCCGCACGCTCGCGCGTCAGTGCCGCCTCGGCGCTGTCCCGGGCGGTCTGATAGGGCGCCGGGTCGATCTGGTAGAGCACCTGCCCGGCGGCGATCTCCGCCCCCTCCTGGAAGCGCCGCTCCTGGATGATGCCACCCACCTGCGGGCGCACCTCGGCAACGCGATAGGGCGAGGTGCGTCCGGGCAGCTCGGTGGTCAGCGTCACTGGCCGGGCCTTGACGGTGACGACACCGACCTCCGGGACCGGCGCGCCCGGACCGGCTTTGGCGCCGCCGCCGGCTTTGGCCGGGGAACCGTCACAGCCGCTGACGAGCAGTAACGCGGCCAACATGCAGACTGGCGCGCAGACCGGCGCGATCCGATGGTGAAGCATGGAAACTCCTCTGGGGGTTGGTGAAGCGCGCCGCTGCGGTGACCAGCCGCATGCGCGGGCAATCCTCGTATGACCGGCAAGATCCAAGGGCGGATCAGCGCAACGCATCCGCCATTCGACCTCGCATCAGCGGCGGGGCCTGAGCAGTCTGACGACAAGCGGCGCCACTGGAAAGGATATCGGTCACGCCTGGAGTCGCGGCGGCGAGCGCGGCGCTCGCGCTTCAGTCCAGCAGCAGCCGCATCACCGCCTTCGGCTCGGCGCCGTTGGCGGCAGCGATGGCCGTGATGGACTGATCCACGCCCTGAACGCTGAAGCCGGCGGTCCGCACGGTGTCGACCACCTGGTCGGTGCTCCGATCAAGCAGCAGCGCCACCTGGGCCAGCGGCGCGTCTTCGATCTTGTGGATCAGCCGGTGGATGCCGTGGCCGCCGTCCTCTTCCTCGCCCGGCAGCAGCAGCAGCGCGGTCGCCAGCGCCACGGCGCCGACGATGCCGAGCGTCAGCGGCCGCGTGAAATAGCTCTTGAAGCCGCGCCAGTGATTGACGACATGCAGGGCAATGGCCGCGGCGAACACGAGGCCGATCCACTCATGCGCCCGTTCCACCGGGTCGTGCAAGCCGAAGAACATCATGACGCCAGAGACGGCGACGAACAGACCCGCGGCGATAATCGCGGGCGTTGACCAATGACGCAAGCTGGCGGTTTTCATGCCGGTACCCCTCGATGAACAAAAAATTTCCGGAGGCCGCGGTCAGCCAGTCATCAGCACAACTGCGTCTGGTGGCGTCGCCCCGCGGATGGTGTCCATTGCAACCGTTGGCTGTGTCGGGCATTTGTCGGATGCACCGGGCTCATGTGACGTTGTGTGACAACCCGCCGGACTGACACGGTCCGTCACCCGATTTCAGCGCGCACGCCGGCGGCAGGGCCTAGACTGCGGGGCATGGAAAAGCAGCGACACATCCTGGTGGTCGACGATCACGCCGAGATCCGCGCCTTGGTGCAGCGCTATCTCGGCGACCACGGCTATCGCGTCAGCACCGCCGCGAACGGCGCCGAGATGCGCCGGGTGCTGGCGGATGCGGCCATCGACCTGATCGTGCTGGACCTGATGATGCCGGGCGAGGACGGCCTCACGCTTTGCCGCAACCTGCGCGCGGGGCCGGACGGGAGCCTGCCGGTGATCATGCTGACGGCGATGGGCGAGGACACCGACCGCATCATCGGCCTGGAGATGGGCGCGGACGACTATCTCGCGAAGCCCTTCAATCCACGCGAGCTGCTGGCACGCATCCGGGCCGTGCTGCGCCGCAGCGGCGAGTCGGCCGCGCAGCAAAGGCAGCGGGCGCCGGAGCAACTGCGCTTCCTCGGCTGGACCCTGGTGCCCCACTCCCACGAGCTCATCGATCCCGAGCAGACCCTGGTACCGCTCAGCGCCGCCGAATTCGCGCTGCTGATGGCCCTGGTCACCCGGCCAGGGCGGGTGCTGAGCCGCGACCGGCTCCTGGACCTGGCGCGCGGGCGCGATGCCCGCGCCTTCGACCGCTCCATCGACACCCTGGTGAGCCGGCTGCGCCGCAAGCTCGGCGACGACCCGCGCGAGCCTGCGATCATCAAGACCATCCGCGGCGACGGCTACCTGTTCGCACCCAAGGTCGAGCAACTGCCGTAGGACCGCCATGCACCGCTGGCCCGACACCATCGCCGGACGCACCCTGGCGCTGCTGATCGGCATGACGCTGGTCATGCTCGTGGGCAGCGCCGTGCTGCTGCACGATGAGCGTCGCGACCGCTTCGAGGAGCGCAACCTGTTCTATCTGCTGGACCAGGTCACGACCCTGGTGCTGCTGCTGAACGACGCCGGTCAGACCGGGCGGGAGCGCATCATCGCGCGCTTCGCCCGGCTCGGCGATGAGATCACCCTGACCGATCAGCCCGCCATTACCGGACCGCGACCCTGGCGCTATGCCGTCGAGCACCTGATCCACCACAAGCTGCGGGCGGCGATGGGTGTGGAAGAGCGTGCAGGGCTGCGGGTCGCGGTGGAGCTCGACCCGCGCCACAAGGTGCAGCCGCTGCCGCCGGACCTGCCGCCCGAGCAGGCGAAGCGTCTGCACCAGGACATCCGCACCGGCGACGTCAGGAGCATTGCCGTCTCGGTGCGCCTGCACGACGGCCGCTGGCTCAACATCCGCACGACGCGGCTGGAGGAGCCGCCGCCCTGGGCCGGCAAGACCCTGCAACTGCTGGGGCTGCTGCTCATGGTGGTGATCGCCGGCGGGCTCGTGATCGCGCGGCGCATCGCCCGGCCCATGGCGCGGCTGGCCGAGGCGTCGAACCGGCTCGGGCTCGGCCAGGCCGAGGCGCACCTCGCCGAGGAGGGTCCACGCGAGATCCGCCAGACCATCCACGCCTTCAACCTGATGCAGGAGCGCCTCCAGCGCCACATCCGCGACCGCTCGCGCATGCTGGCCGCGGTCTCGCACGACCTGCGCACCCCCATCACCGCGCTGCGGCTGCGGGCGGAATACATCGACGACACCGAGATCCGCGAGCGGACCCTCGCCACCCTCGCCGAGATGGAGGCGATCCTGTCCGCCACCCTCGCCTTCGCCCGCGACGAGGCCGCCGACGAGCGCGCCCGCGCCACGGACCTGGCCGCCCTGGTGCAGAGCCTGGTGGACGACTACGCGGACCTGGAGGCCGACCGCGGCGGCGCCGTCAGCTACCAGGGGCCGGACCGGTCCATCTTCCAGTGCCGGCCGGTGGCGCTGCGGCGCGCGCTGAGCAACCTGATCGACAACGCGCTCAAGTACGGCGGCGCCGCCCGGGTACAACTGCTGGAGCTAGGCCGGGACCAGAAGCCGGGCGGGGGCGGGGGCCGAGGCCGCCTGATCCTGATCGACGATGACGGCCCCGGCATCCCCGAGGCCGACCTCGAGCGGGTCTTCGAGCCCTTCCTCCGGCTGGAGACGTCGCGCAGCCGCGAGACCGGCGGCACCGGCCTCGGGCTCGCGGTGGCCCGCACCATCGTGCACGCCCACGGCGGCACGCTGCGGCTAAGCAACCGGCCAGGGGGCGGGCTGCGCGCGGCGGTGCGGTTACCGGCGTAGATGGACTGCTCGAAGGTCTAAGCACACCCGAGCGCATCCTCGACGATCAGGAATGGAGGGCAGTCCGCGAAGAAGCACGGGCACGCCTCGCGGCCCGCGACCAGACTACAGATGGCTGAGACAGCGTCGGCACGGTGGCGGGAAAGGTCTACCAGCGGGCCGCAGCCCGGCAGGATCTGATCGAGCACTTCGTCTATCTCGCCGAAGCTGCCGACCTGGACACCGCGGAGCGCTTCCTTGCTGCCGCTCGCACAACCTTCGCGGAACTCGCGGAGCACCCGACGCTCCGAGCGCTGCTGCAGCCCAAGCGCGCTGAGCTTGCCGGCAGGATGGCCTCGATTTCTGCGTGCGACAGGTAGCCGACCAATGGCCGTTCAAAGCGCTTCATCGGGATCGCCAGGACTGGCTGAATCGTTGCCAGCGCGCTCGGCGCCTGCAGCGCGGCATAGTGGAGGAAGGCGCGAAGCGCCGCCAGCTCCGGCCGCACGGGTCCCCAACAAACTGTCGGCGCTCGAGCCAGAACCCGTGGATCTTCAGCAGCGACCAGGCCTTAGAGTCCAATCGGGTGCCCGTCAGAAAGCCCTCGCACCACTCCGAGGCGCCCCACCGGGCGCCGTCGAGATACACCGGCCGAAAGGCTTCGGGATCGATCCTGAAGCGGTTGATCAAGCCGTTGTGCAGCCGCATGACGAGGCCGAGCATGGCGTTGGCCTCATCCAGGTCCTCGAAGGGCGGTGCCACCTGTCCGTCGATACGATCCCAGATCCAGGGTATCCACTGCGAGGGTCTGACGATGTTCGGCCCGATCACGAGGGCGGTGAGAAACCCTTCGAGTGTCGCCAAGTCCATGACGCGCTCGTCGAACCGCGGTGACGCCAGGAACTCGTCTAGCGCCCACCGTTGGTCCGGGCTGAGGTCGATACCGAGGGGGGCAGAGCGTGCGTCGGTCATAGGACCTGAGTTGGGCGGCATCGATTCAGCCAGTTGTCCAGCGCCCTTAGTCGTCGCAAGGGGTTACACACGCCTGGCCAGTCGCGGGGTCGATATCGAGCAGCAACTCGCAATGCTCGGTGATGGCATCCACCGGCGTCGGGTCGTCGGCGCAGCTGCAGCCGGCGATGACGCCCTCGTAGAAGACACCGAGGTGCACCTGTACGCGGCCAGCCTCCTCGTGGCCACTGAGCACCTGCACCCCGATCGGGGCTTCGGCCACCGCGCTCGTCTGCGTCAGCGCCGCCTGCAGCAAAGGCCGGAGCACGGGGTCATGGGCGCCGAGCGCCTGGAGCTCGTCGACCAGGGTTGGACGAAACGCCGGGCCGTTCCACGCCGCGGCCGATCGCCTCAGCACCAGCATCGCCTCGGTCACTGGGCGGCCTCCATCTCCCGCCGGCGCATCGGCATCGCATCGATGCGTGCGAACAGTCTCCGCAGGTCGATGTCATCGCGTCGCTGACCCGTGGCGAGGAGATTGCGCCGGCGATACTGCGCCGCAACCTCGTCGTCTCCGGGATCAACCTTGTCGCACTGCAGGGCCAGTGCGTTCGCATCGGCGACGTCGTGCTGGAAGGTACTGGGCTCGCGCACCCCTGCGGCAGCCAGCGCCAAACGCTGTGGCCCCAAGCTGTCGCGTTCCGGCTCCGTTACTGTGCCCGCCCGCCGTTCGCGCTCGAGCGTCTCGAGCTCATCGATGAGCAGCAGGTCATCTACCGGCTGCCTCGAACCCAACGCGACGGCACCACTGCGCTCTCGCTCACCCCACTGGAGCTGATCGACCATCTCGCGGCGCTGATCCCGCCGCCCAGGCGGCACCGCCATCGCTACCACGGCGTGCTCGCGCCCAACTCGCCCCTGCATGCTGCGGCCGTCGCCTTCGGGCGCGATGCGGCTGACGACCTGAGCGCCTGCGCCGAGGCGAACCCACCGTCTGCTGCTCCGCTGCGCAACATGCGATCTCCGGTGCGCTATCTCTGGGCCATGCTGCTGGCGCGGCTGTTCGAGTCGACGCCGGACTGGGACATCATCGCCCAACCGGACCCAGGCTTCGCGTTTGACCAGCGCGTCTCCTGGTAACCGCCCTGTTCTGCCACAGAGGGTGCCGCCGCCCCTGATCTCTCGCCCGCCCGCTGCGCTTGCAATCTCCATTCAAACCCCGCCGAAGCGCGTCCCGACACCTGCGAGATGTCCGCGCCGCTCTCGGTTGAGCCTTGACCAGCCCTTTGGCCCTCGCTAGCCTCGCGGCCTGACGCCGCCTTGGGCTCGCATCGGCGGTTGAATTTCCTATCCGTATCCGTTATCCGTCTTGCGCCGGCCCCAATGCCGCCTCCAGCGCCTGCTCCAGGTCCCGCCACAGGTCCTCGGCGCTCTCCAGGCCGATGGACAGGCGCACCAGGCCCTCGGTGATCAGGTGCCGCTCCCGCTCTTCGGGGCTGTAGGTGCTGTGGGTCATGCTGGCCGGGTGCTGGGCGAGACTTTCGGCGTCGCCGAGGCTGACGGCACGGGTGAAGAGCCGCAGCGCGTCGATGAAGCGGGCGCCGGCCTCGGCACCGCCCTTTAGCTCGAACGCGATCATCGCGCCCGGCAGGCGCATCTGGCGCCGGCACAGGGCATGCTGCGGGTGCGATGCGAGCCCCGGGTAGTCCACGCGCGCCACGGCCGGGTGCTCGGCCAGGGCCTCGGCGAGCCGTTGTGCGGTCCGGCAATGGTGCTCCATGCGCAGGGCCAGGGTCTTGATGCCGCGCAGCACCAGGTAGGCGTCCATGGGCGACATGCAGGCGCCGGTGAGCTCCTTCAGGCCTTGCATGCGCACCTGCGCCAGCAGCTCGGCCGGCCCCAGCAGGGCACCGGCGATGATGTCGCCGTGACCGTTGATGTACTTGGTGAGCGAGTGGATCACCACGTCGGCGCCGAGGGCCAGGGGCTGTTGCAGGTACGGCGTGCAGTAGGTGCTGTCCACCGCCACCAGCGCGCTGCTGCCCGCATGCACCAGCGACGACACCGCCGCAATGTCCACCAGGCGCATATTCGGGTTGGCTGGCGTCTCGAATAGCACCAGGCGCGTCCGCTCGCTGAGCTGAGCGGCCAGATCCTCGGTGCGCGTGAAGTCCACCGACCGGGTCACGATGCCGAACTCCGGAAGCAGGTGATTCACCAGCGAGTGGGTGCAGCCGTACAGCGTCAGGTCCACCAGCAGCTCATCGCCCGGGCGCAGCAGGGTCCAGAGCAGGGAGTTGATGGCGCCCATGCCGGAGCCGAAGGCGAGCCCCGCCTCGGCGCCCTCCAGCGCCGCGAGCCGCTCCTCCAAGGTCTGCACCGTCGGGTTGGTGACGCGGGTGTAGATCATGCCCGGCTCAGTGCCGGCGAAGCGAGCCGCGCCCTGCGCCGCGGACTCGAAGGCGAAGGTCGACGACCAGAACACCGGCGGATTCAGCGCGCCCGCGTGCGCCATGGCGTCGTAGCCGGCGTGGATGGCACGGGTGGCGAAGTCCTGATCGGGGTTGGCGTCGGTCACGGTAGTCGCTCGGGCTGGACGAAGGGGTGGAGCTAGCATGCCGCAACCCGAGCGAGAACGCCTTACATTTCGCCACGCCACAGTTCGCCACGCTCTGGCGGCGCCATGCGCTCACCGGCGCCTGGCCGTAAGCGCGGCCTCGACCTCAGCCGGCGATGGTCTCCATGCGGCCAGCGAGGGCGAAATCCAGCTCGGTGATGCCGCCGGCATCGTGAGTGGACAGGTCGACGCGAACGGTGCGGTAGACATTGAACCACTCGGGGTGATGGTCCATCGACTCCGCCGCCAGCGCCGCGCGGGCCATGAAGCCGAACGCCTCGCTGAAATCTCGGAACTGAAATTCCCTGTGCAGCTTGCCGTCGACGACCTCCCATGGCGATGCCGCGGATGCATTCAGAGCGGCCAGGGCGCTTTGGATCTCCTGCTCGGTCAGCTTGTTTGGGCTCATGGTGACCTCCGGATGCTCGTTTGGTTGGTGACGAGAGGGAGGTTGCCCCGTGGAGACGCGGGTTCAAGGGACGCGCCTGCCCGCGAGCAGATCACCGGCGGAACGATGACGCCGCCGGCGGCCTGCGCCGGCAGCGACGGGCGGCGCGCAAGCACGACGCCGCGCGCCCGAACTGTAAAGGAAAGACTAGCAGATGACAGATCTGTTACGAACGCAAGCCCCGACACCCCCGTGGGGGGCAAGAGACCGCGCCGACGGTGGGACCGCCGGCGCGCGGCGAAACAGAACGGATTTGTAGGCCGGCGGGAGCCGGCCGGGAAGGCCAATAGTCGAGGTCTCGCCCTAAGCCGCCTGCTTCTCTTCCAGCTTGCGGATCAGCGGGTACAGGTGCTCGGTCTCACGCTGGATGCGGTCCAGGACCAGCGCGAACATCTGCTCGGTCTCCGCCAAAAAGTCGGCATGATTGCGGATGGTGAGGCGGCGCTTGGACTCACTGCACCAGTCCTTAAGGTACTTGTTGAAGATGCGCTTGATCTCAGTGGACCCAGACAGGAACCGGTCAGCGGTGTTCTTGACTGTTTGATCGGGATAGGAGATGAGCTGGCCGCAGAGCTCGCGGTCCACCAGCTCGATGTGCTCCTTCACTTTGGCCGTGTACTCGAAAAAGACGTCGCACGCGGTCTCGGTGTCGCACATCTCGCGGCTCTGCACGAGATACAAGAAGACATTGGACAGCTCGGTAATCTTGTGATTCTGGGCATGCAGCTTGGAGAAGGCGGTCATTTTTCAGGCATCCTCCGGGGGAGGTGGGTCGTTATCAAGGTGGTATTTGGCATGTCGGCCCCGGGCGCGGGCGTCACGGGCAAGAGCACCCGATCGGTGGCAGTCATGGCGCTGTGAAACATGCGCCGGCCTTGCTGCGACGCCGCGGTCGGTCCGACTCGATCTGGGCTGCGGCGCCAAACGTGAGCTACCCCGGCGCGGAGGTGCCACGTGCGGGGAAGCCCCCAACTGGCCGCATCCATAACATTGCAGATTGTAGCCGAATGTTTCGGCGTGCGTCGCGCACACTTTACGATAAGTATTGCCGGATCAACGACATCAGGACTCGATCATCGCCTCCAGAGACTGCCCGGGAGGCACCATTGGTAACACGTTTTCCGCCTTGTCCACCCACACATCCACCAGCACCGGGCCGGGTTGCGCAAGGGCCTCGGCAAGGGTTTCCTCAAGCTTGCTCGGCAAACGTACCCGTAATGTGTTGAGCCGCGGATAGACCGATCGCAGCGCGGTCAGATTCGGCAATTGGCGGCGGCAATTCTGGTCCAGCACCGTGCAGTCGGCGTCGCAGTCAAATTGCCGGGCTAGGCAGGTCTCGTGGTGGTGGCCGTCGTCCATCATGTCTTCCCACTGCCGCACCATGCCGAGGAAGCTGTTGTTGAGCACGAACATCTTGAGCGGGATGCGGTTGGCGACGACGGTGGCGAGCTCCTGCATGTTCATCTGGAAGCTGCCGTCACCGTCCACCAGCACCACCGGCTGGTCCGGATTGCCGTACCAGGCACCAATGGCCGCCGGCAGGCCATAGCCCATGGTGCCGAGCCCGCCGGAGCTGATCCACTGCCGCGGCCGGCTGAATTGGTAGTACTGCGCGGCCCACATCTGGTGCTGGCCGACGCCGGTGACGACGGTGGCCTGCCCGTCGGTGAGCCGCGACAGACAGTCGATGACCGCCTGAGGCTTGATGTAGTCGCCGTCCGGATACGGCAGCGGCATCTGCTCACGCCACTGCCGGACCCGCTCCATCCACTGCGCGTGGCGCGCACCGCGCCCGGAGCCGAGGGCGTACTCCAGGAAGCGCGCGAGTGGTGCCACCAGCGGAAAGTCGCACTTGACCGTCTTGTCGATCTCGCTGGGATCGATGTCCACGTGCGCGATGCGCTTACGCTCCGCGAACCCGCGCACCGCAACGCGGTCGTCGAAGCGACCGCCCAAGGTGAGGATCAGGTCAGCCTCGCGCAGCGCGTAGTTCGCCGGAATGGTGCCGTGCATGCCGGGCATGCCGAGGCTGTACGGGCGAACCAGCGGCACGGCGCCGAGGGCGTTGAAGGTGGTGGTCACCGGGGTATCGAAGCGCTCGGCGAGCGTGCACAGGGCATCCGCCGCCTCGGCGTGGATGACACCGCCGCCGGCCTTGATCACCGGGCGCTCGGCCTGCGCCAGAGCGTCCAGGATGGCGTCGGCACGCGCGGCATCGAAGGGCACCTCCGCGCGGTGGCGGACCCGTGGCGGATTCGGGGTGTCCAGTGTCGCCAACTGCACGTCTTTGCAGATGTCCACCACCACCGGCCCCGGCCGGCCGCTGCCGGCCAGCTGGAACGCCTCGCGCAGCATCCATTCGAGGTCCGCGACGTCCTTCACGAGATAGTTGTGCTTGGAGATGGGCCGGGTCACGCCGACGGTGTCCACCTCCTGGAAGGCATCGCTGCCGATGGCAGCGCTCGGTACCTGGCCCGTGATGAACACGGTGGGAATCGAGTCCTTGTGGGCATCCGCGATGGGGGTGGTGAGGTTCGTGGCCCCGGGCCCGGACGTCGCCAGCGCCACCCCGACCCGCCCGCAGGCGCGCGCGTAGCCCTCGGCCGCGTGTCCGGCACCCGGCTCCTGGCGGCACATGACCACCTCGGGTACGGGCTCGCCGCGGCGCAGGCGCTTGTTCAGCTCCACGTGCAGCGGGATCACGGCCCCGCCCGTGTGCGCGAAGATCACCCCCACATCGAGCTCCGACAGGACGTCGAAGAGCACCGCGGCACCGGTGCGGGGGGTGGTTGCGGCTTCGGTCATGGTCATGGGAACCCGTGGCGGCAAGAGTAAATTGCCGCATGATACGACTCGGTACGGGCATTGCGGTTGATGCTCGCCAACCCGAGCGGCAGTGATCACAGCCTCACCATCGGTCCATCCTATGCCGAATCCACTCAGCAACTGGTGGCGCCGCCGGCGCCTCGAACGCGCCCACGCGGAAATCGAGCCCGCCCGCTGGCGCGCGCTCTGCGCCGAGCTGGCGCTGCTGGACGGATTCGACGAGGCCACCCTTGACCGGCTCGGCGACACCGCCGCGCTGTTCCTGCGCGAGAAGACCTTCGAGGCCGCCGGCGGCGCGCGGCTGGATCAGCGCACCTGCATGGAGCTGGCGCTACAGGCGGCCCTGCCGGTGCTGGAGTTGGGGCTTAGCTGGTACCACGGCTGGCACGCCGTCATCATCTATCCGGACGAGTTCGTGCCGGCGCGCGAGGTGATGGACGAGAACGGCCTGGTGTGGGTGGATACGACACCGAAGAGCGGCGAGGCCTGGAACCGCGGCCCGGTGATCCTGTCGCTGGCCGACGCGCTGGCCGGGCGCAAGCGCACCGGTCACAACGTCGTCATCCACGAGATGGCGCACAAGCTGGACATGTGCGACGGCGCCGCCAACGGCCGCCCACCGCTGCACGCGGGCATGGACGCCCGCGCCTGGGCCGAGCGCCTGCAGCGCGCCTACGACGACCTCTGCCGGCAGGCGCGCGCGGCACCCGAGCTGTCCATGGTGGACCCCTATGGCGCCACGTCACCGGCAGAGTTCTTCGCCGTGGTGAGCGAGCTGTTCTTCGAGCTGCCGCATCGGCTGCGCGCCGTCTACCCGGATGTCTACACGGAGCTCGCGGCCTTCTACCGCCAGGACCCGGCGCTGCGCCTGCGGCCCGTCAGCGGATGGTGAGGGTCAGCCGGTTCGCCTGGTCGTCGATGGTCATCTGATAGCGCCCGAGCACGCCCATGCCGAGCAGGCCAGGATTGCCGAGCTTGTCGTCTTCCAGGAAGGCCACCGCCACGTCCGGCACCCGCTGCGAGTCGAGCCATACGGCGGCGAGCCTTCCGGTCCGCGCCCGGGCGAGGCCGTTGGCCGTCTGCACCTCGCGCTCCGTCAGGGTGTTGGCATCGATGCCGAGCCGCGCGATGAGCGATTCCGGCAGCACCAGGGCGTCGGCCCCGGTGTCGATAAGCAGCAGGCGGGCCAGGCGCCGCCCGCTGTCCGCCTCCAGCGCCACCCGCACCGCGTGCTGGTTGCCTTGCCGAATGGTGCGCAGCTCGATGGGCGCCTCCGGCTGCGTCCCACCGTCCACGGACACCAGCGGCTCGCGCGGCGCCGCGCCGGGCGTGGCGGCACCGAGCACGATCACCCGCTCGACGCCGCCGTGGCCGTCCTGCACGATGATGTTGTCGAAGTTCTCCAGCAGGATGCGCACGCGATGGAACGGGTCGTCCCCCTCCGCCCGGCCGACGGCGTCAGCCAAGTGCTCGTCGCCGGTGACGGTGAAGCCGTAAGCATCCGCGAGCCGTGCCAGCTCGGGGGCGATCGCCACCTGCTGCGCGCCGCCGCCCGCCACCGCCGCACCCGCAAGCACGGCGAGCACGCCGGCGACGATGAAGCCGAAGACCGATGACGATGCGCGCATGCGGCAGAACCGTTCTCGCGGGGCCGTTCTCTCAGGGCCGTTGTCGCTGCGCCCCGGGGGGCTGTGCCCAGGGGGCGGCTGCGCATTGACAGTGAAACCGGCGAGCCAAGCAGCGGATGATGGATCGAAGCGTTGAGGACCGGGCGCTGCAAGGCCCCCGGCCCCTCGCTGAAGAAGCTTAGCAGCGCAGGCGCCCCGCAACCAGGCACACCAAAGGTGCGCGACCGCGCCGCCGCATTGCTAGACTGTCCCCATCCGCGCGGCTGGAGCACAGCATTCGCATCCAAGGGGAAGGGGGTCATGTCCGGCGCGAACACCGTCATGTCGGCGGACGCCAGGGTAATCTTCGACCGGCGGGCAGAGCTTTTCGTGGGCGCCGCGCCGGTGGCATTGCTGGCGGTGATGATCAACGCCTGCGTACTGGCGTGGTTTCTGCACAGGTCCGCGCCAACGGGCCGGCTCGTGCTCTGGCTCGGCGCCGTCACGCTGCTGAGCGTCACGCGGCTATGGGACTACCGCGCCGCCCGCAGACACTGGCACAGCGCGCTGCACCTGCGCCGCCATCTGCGCCGGGCGGAGTTGGGCGTGCTCGTGTCGGGGGCGCTCTGGGGCGCGGCGAGTCTGTTCCTGTTTCCGGTCGACAACGTCGCCCACCAGGCGCTGCTGACGGTAATACTCGCCGGCTTGTCGGCGGGATGCGTCAACACCTTCTCGGTCTTCCTGCCGGTGTGCTGGGCGTTCCTGACGCTGACACTGGTGCCGCTGTGTGTGCAGATGCTGCTGCAAGAGACGGAAGCGGGCTACGCCATCGCGCTGCTCACGGTGCTGTATCTGGCGCTCATGCTCACCATCGCCCGGCGCTACCAACGCACGGTGCTGAACAGCCTTAACCTGGCCTACGCCCGCGAGCGCGCCGAGGCCACCATAGTCCAGCAGGCCTACTACGACCCGCTCACCGGGCTGCCGAACCGCCGGCTGCTCTGCGACCGGCTGCAACTGGACCTGGCCCGCCATGCCCAGAGCGGCCGGGTGGGCGGATTGCTGTTCCTGGACATCGACCGCTTCCAGCTCATCAACAATACTTTTGGTCACGATGCGGGCAACGCCCTGCTCCGGGCCGTGGCCGCGCGCATCAGCGACCTGCTCGGGGGCGCCCACACCATCGCCCGGCTGGATGGCGACCACTTCGTCATTGTGCTGACGGAGCTCGCCGACGCCACCCAGCCGGCAGCCAACCGCGCCCGGCAGTGGGCAGAGAACCTGCGCCGCGTGCTGGCGATGCCGCTGGAGGTGCAGGGGCAGGACGTTCAGCTCAGCATCAGCGTTGGCATCGCGCTCTACCCGGGCGACGGCGACTCCCCCGAGGAGTTGCTGCGCGCGGCGGAAGCCGCGCTGACCCAGGCCAAGACGGCCGGGCGCGACTGCACCCGTTTCTACCTGCCGCAGATGCAGGCGGCGGCGAAGGCGCGCATGGATCTGGAGGGTGCACTGCGGCGCGCGCTGCGCGATGGCGAGCTGGCCCTGCACTACCAGCCGCAGTGCGATCGCCACGGGCACATCCTCAGTGCCGAGGCACTGATCCGCTGGCCGCGCCCGGATGGTGGGGACGTGGTGGCGAGTCCAAGCGTGTTCGTGCCCCTGGCGGAGGACAGTGGCCTGATCCACGAGCTCGGCGAATGGGTCATCACTGAGGCGATACGCGATATCAGGACGCTGGAGAAGGAGACCGGCCCGCAGCGTCCGGAGCGCATCGCGCTGAACGTCAGCCCGGTGCAGTTCCGTCAGGTGGATTTCGCCGGCACGCTAGCGGCCCGGCTGTTGGCGGAGCGCCTGGATCCGCGGCGCCTGGAGTTGGAGATCACCGAGCACGTCCTGGTCGCCGACTTCCAGGACACCGCCCGCAAGATGACCCGGCTGCGGGACCTGGGCGTGCATTTTTCGGTGGACGACTTCGGCACCGGCTACTCGTCGCTGAGCTACCTGAAGCGCCTGCCGCTGGACGCGCTGAAAATCGACCGCTCTTTCGTGCGCGATGTGGCCGTCAACCGCTCCGACGCCACCATCGTCGAGACCATCATCGACATGGCACACCGCCTCGGCTTGCGGGTCGTCGCCGAAGGCGTCGACAAGCCAGAGATCAAGACGTTTCTCGAGCAGCGCGGCTGCGATCGCTACCAGGGCTTTCTGTTCTATGAGCCCATGCCGCTCGGGGCGCTCATCGCTACCCTGCAACAGCAGGGGCGTGCGGCTGGCTGAGCGTCGCGGCGCGGGCCCGGCGCTCGCTGGCGCGAGTCGTCATGGTTGCGGCAACGCGCATCGCCACGCGGTCAGGAAGCCGTCGCCGGCGCATCGGCGATGGCTTCGAGCGCACAGGCGAGACGAAAGCCGGTACTGCCTACACGCTCCTCGGGCAGCGCGTCGAGGCGAAAATCGGCCCGTGCGAAGCCGCGGTTGACGCGCCAGGAGCCGCCGCGGATGACGCCGGCGGCGGGGGCCGCCGCAGTTGGCCGCACCTGCGCCGCGAAGGCACTGCGGCACCACTCCCAGGTGTTACCGGCAAGATCGAGCACCCCTTGCAGGCTGCGCCCATGTGGATACAGGCCGACGGCCATGGTGCGCCCAACGCCCGCTTCGTCGGTGTTGGCGCGCCCCGAGGTCCAGTCCGGCCCCCAGGGATAGAGAAAATCGTCCCGGGCGCTCTGTGCCGCCCACTGCCACTCCCATTCGTCCGGCAGCCGCACCTCGTAGCCTAGCCGCGCCGAGAGCCAGCGGCAAAAGGCCACGGCATCCAGCCAGGACACCTGGGTGACAGGGTGGTTGGCACGCTGCCCCGACGCCCAGCCGCCGCAGCGCGGCGGCACCGCGTCCGACCACCAGCGCGGATCCGCGAAGCCGTCCGGCGCACGCAGGAAAGCATCGAACTGCGCGTGGGTCACCGGATAGGCGCCGATGGCAAACGGCGCCACCGTCACCCGGCGGCGTCCGTCGAGCATCACGCGACCGCCCGGAACGCGGCACCAGCGTGGCTGCGGCAGGCCATTCACCGGCAACACGCCGGTGCGCGGATCACCGATGCGCGCAAGCCTGAGCCCGATGTCCTCACGGCGCGCGGCGGGCGTGCCAGACTGGTCGATCTCGCACAGCAGACGCACGGGCTCCGGCGTCAGGAAGTCCGCCATGTCCGCGTCCTGCTCCAGATCGGAGAGCAATTGGGCGGCGGTCAGGAGCACGCGTGCGGGCTCGAGCTGTTCGTGCAGCCAGCGGCCGGCGTTGGGGCGGCCCGCCCCGCGCCATTCGGCGAGCGCGATGCCAAGCCGGCGCGCCAGGCGCAGCCCCTCGCGCCGTGCGTCCACCCAGTCGGCCAACTGCGGCCACTCGAGCAGCAGCGCACCATGGGCCAGCTCCAATGTGGCGTCCGCACCAGCGCGCGCCTGCGCGTCCCGGCGGCGCAACAGCGGCGGCTGCATCCGGGTGAGCATATCGATGAGCCGCCCGGCCGCCGCATCATCGTGCCAGTGACGCAGGTCAACGGCCCGACTCCTGGCCGGGCCGCCATCGGGCGACACCATCACCAGCGGTGCCAGCACCCGCGGCAGCGCCGCACGCGTCGCCCGGTCGACCGAGCGCAGCGCCACGGCGCAACGCCGGCCGAACAAATCCGGCGCCGGCAGTGGCAGCAGGCCGGCGGACGCGGGACGCGCGCTGCCCACCCCGGCGTCCGCGTAGAGCTCCGGCGCCCGCGCCGCCAGGTGGATCAGGGGCAGCGGCCGGCTCGCCGCCTCCGCCGCCAGCATGGCAATGGCTTCGCGCGGGACCTGCACTGGCGGCTCCAGCGCCAGTTCCGTCAGCGGGGCGCTCAGCATCCATTCCAGCCGCGGACGCGACGGCGCTGTCAGGGGCAGCACCCGACCGGCTTCGATGGCCGCCGCCAGCGCCGGATGTGCGATGGCGGCGCCAAGAAAGTCCGCTCGCACCAGGACCACCACGTCCACCCGAGGCAACACCGCGGCGGCACCGAGCAAGTGCAGCGCCTCCCCTGCCCGGGCGTCGGGCTCCATCAGCAGGCGCTCGAGATCGTCCAGCACCAGCAGCAGGCGTGCAGTTCTCGACGACGAGCGCAGTCCCGCCGCCAGCCACGCGGCGAGGCTGCCATCGCCGTCCGGCTCGGCGGCGAGCTCCGTCGGCCCCGCAGCCGCGGCGCCGAAGGCAGCGGCCATCTGTTGCCGCAGCGGCAAGGCATTGCCCGCCGGATCCAACACCACCACCCGGTCAGTGGAGCGCCGCGCGAGCAGTCCGGCACACAGCAACGAGGTTTTGCCGCTGCCCGCGGGGCCGGTGACGATTACCGGCGTCCGGGCGTCCGCCAGCAGCCGTGACAACCGGCGGGACTCCAGGCCACGACCGAAGAAGATGGGCGCCTCCGAGGCACGGAAGGCGCGCAGCCCGGGATGGGGCACACCGCGGATCACCACTCGCGGGAGGCGCGATCGGGATGCCGCCAGCGCGCGGCGCAAAGATTCGGGCAGCAGATCCGCGTGCCCCAGATCGGTCAGACTCCAGGCAAGCACCGCCAAGGGCTCGGGATGCGTCGCCCGCGCGCACAGGCGGGCGACGTCGGCCTCGGTCTCGGCGGCCGTCGCGACCCGGGGCGTCGCCACGCTGTCTGGATCGTTGCCGAGCTGCAGGCCGAGGTCGGCGACAAATGTCGCCCGCGTTTGAGGCTGCGTCCAAAACGGCAGCCGCCGCAGCCAGCGAAAGTCCGTGGGTTCAAGCGCGGTCATCGCATTATTCGGCGCCGCCCGGGCCGCGAACGTCAAGCCCGGCCCCGTGACCGCCGCCGCATGCCCCAGGCCACGGGCGCTGCCCCCGCGACTTGTGCACGCCCGTCCGGGCGTGATAATCTTCGATGCTTTCTCAAGCGTCATTCGGCGCTATTGCTGGCATGTCGCACACGCCCAACGGACGCGGCAGTCTCGCAGAACCGTCAGCTCGCCGAGGGCGGCCCGCACAGCACCCGGGCCGCCTTTTTCGTTTTCGGCCCTTCTTCACCTATGGGTCTTTAGGAACAGACAGCGGGTTTCCGGTGCAATGACAGACCACCTGATGGCAACCTACAACCGACTGCCCATCAGCTTCGAGCGTGGCGAGGGCGCCTGGCTATGGTCCAGCGACGGCAAACGCTACCTCGACGCGCTCGCCGGCATCGCCGTCTGCGGCCTGGGCCATGCGCATCCCGGGGTGCGCGATGCGCTGTGCGAGCAGGCGGGGCGCCTGCTCCACGTCTCGAACCTCTACCAGATCCCCGCGCAGTCCGCCCTTGGCGACCGGCTCTGTGCCGCCGCCGGCATGGACCGGGTGTTCTTCGCCAATTCCGGCGCCGAGGCCAACGAGGCGGCCATTAAGCTCGCGCGCCTCTTCGCCAGCCGCCGCGGCGTACAGCGGCCGGAGATCCTGGTGATGGAGAACAGCTTCCACGGGCGCACGCTGGCAACGCTGACCGCCACCGGCAACCGCAAAGCGCAGGCGGGCTTCGAGCCCCTGGTCTCCGGCTTCCTGCGCGTACCCTACGACGACCTCGCCGCCGTCGAGACCGCCGCCGCCAACCGCACCAACATCACCGCCGTGCTGGTGGAGAGCATCCAGGGCGAGGGCGGCGTCGTCGTGCCCCAACCCGGCTACCTCGCCGGCTTGCGCGCGCTGTGCGACCGCAACGGCTGGCTGCTGATGCTGGACGAGGTCCAGTCCGGCATGGGCCGCAGCGGCGAGCTGTTCGCGTTTCAGCACGAGGGCATCGTGCCGGACGTCATGACCCTGGCCAAGGGCCTCGGCAACGGCGTGCCGATCGGTGCCTGCCTGGCCCGCGGCGAGGCGGCCGAGGTGCTCGGCCCCGGCACCCACGGCTCCACCTTCGGTGGTAATCCGCTCGCCTGCCGTGCCGCAATGGCGGTGCTCGACGCCCTGGCCCAAGACGACCTGCCTGAGCGCGCCGCGCAACTCGGCGAGCGCATCCGCAGCGGCTTGCACGACCGGCTCGCCGATGCTCCCGGCGTGACGGACATCCGCGGTCGCGGCTTGCTGATCGGCATCGAGCTGGACCGGCCCTGCGGCGAACTCGTGGCCGCCGCGCTGGCCGAAGGGCTGCTCATCAACGTCACCGCCCAGCGGGTGGTGCGCCTGCTGCCGCCGCTCATCATCGATGATGAACAGGCGCAGCAGATCATCGACACCGTCGCACGCGTCGTTCTCGCCTTTCTGGACGAGGCCGATGGAGGCGGTGCCGGCTGAGCCCGGCCACCCCGGGCGCATCCGTGCTCACCCGCGGCAACCGGCATCCGCCGAAATCCCCGGCGCGCCCGCGGCAGATGCAGGCGGAGCGCAACGCCAGCCCGCATCCCATGGCCGCCGATCGTTTCCCAGGGAGGCCCCCATGCCCCGACCCGTCCGCCATTTCCTGACCCTCCTCGATCTCGGCGCGGACGAGGCCCGCGCGCTGCTGGACCGCGCCATCCAGCTGAAACGGATGCTCGCCGACGGCGTCGACTATCGACCCCTGAGCCGGCGCACCCTGGCCATGGTGTTCGAGAAGTCGTCCACCCGTACGCGCGTCTCCTTCGAGGTCGGCATGGTGCAATTCGGCGGCCATGCGCTGTTCCTGTCGCCGCGGGATACCCAGCTCGGCCGCGGCGAGCCGGTGGAGGACAGCGCGCGCGTGCTCTCGCGCATGGCGGACGCCGTAATGATCCGCACCTTCGACCACGAGAAGGTCGAGCGCTTTGCCGCGCACTCCCGCGTGCCCGTCATCAACGGCCTCACCGACCGCTTCCACCCCTGCCAGCTCCTCGCGGACATGCAGACCTACCAGGAGCACCGCGGCGACATCCGCGGCCGGCGCGTGGCCTTCGTCGGCGACGGCAACAACATGTGCCATTCGTACATGAACGCCGCGCGGCTGTTCGACTTCGAGCTGCGCGTCGCCTGCCCCGAGGGTTTCGATCCCGATGCCGACCTGCTCGACGCCGCCGCCGAGCGCTGCACCGTCGTGCGCGACCCGCTGGAGGCGGCGCAGGATGCCGACCTCGTGGTTACCGACGTCTGGGCCAGCATGGGCCAGGAGAGCGAGCAGGACCACCGCGCCACGGCCTTCGCGCACTACTGCGTCGATGCCAAGGTCATGGCCGCCGCCAAGCCGGACGCCCTGTTCATGCACTGCCTGCCGGCGCACCGCGGCGAGGAAGTAACGGCCGAGGTCATCGACGGCCCGCAGTCCGTGGTCTGGGACGAGGCCGAGAACCGGCTGCACGCGCAGAAGGCGCTGCTCGAATTGCTCCTCGTAGGCAGCCCCGCCGCCTAGGGCTTGCCCGGGCGAGGTGAAGGCAGCACAACGGATGCGGGGAGCGCATCGGGGCAGGAGTGCACCAGTGCAGGAGTGCAGGAGTGCCAACGCATCAGTGCGCAAATGCATTGGTGTATGGCGACAGGAAGTGCAACTCATGCAGTGCACGCCATGGCCGCAGCCCCAGCATCGGCCCGAGTGTCGCCCGGAGCATCGGCCATCGTGTCGGCCGGAGTGTCGCCCTCCAGGGCGACACAGCGTCCGCGCCAACAGAACGGATCGACCAGCGAAACACCACCGCCGATCAGCGAAGACCGTACGTCGGGTCAGCGTAACACGACGCTGAGCGCCCTCAAGCCGTTGATTGTCGGGGGCACTGTCGTGCCGCGACTTGGCGAAGCGCGGTGACGCAGCCGCCGAGAACCACGCAGCGCTTTGCCGCTCAGCGCGCTCACATGCCGCCTGGCGGCGGCGGGCCGGCGCTCCCGGGGCGCCGCACGGCGCCAGGCGGCGGCGGGGATCTTTGCGGCGGCGCCGCTCATCAGCCCGTCCGCGCTTGTGAGAGCGGCGTCCGCGCCGCGATCGGGCGCCGTCGCGCCGAGGACGGCGCTCCCACGAGGGCGCGCTGCCGGTCGGCGGCGTGATCGAGACCAGCGCGGCAGGCGCCCAGCCAGGCGCCCGGCAGCCAGCAGGCGCCGGCGTCCTCGAGCCCGGCGGCAGTGCAGGTGGCGACCGCGCCGAGCAGCGTGCACCAGTCGTGCTGGACCGCCACCGGGTCCAGCAGCACGGCGCCGGGCCAGTCGGGCGCCGGCGGCACCAACGGCTCCGCCGCGGGCAGCAGCGGGATGCGGTAGGTGACGCTGCCGTCCTCGCCGCCGCTCCGCTCGCCGCCAAAGGACTCCGCCAGCGCCCGCATGGGCCTGTTGCGGGTGAGCACCTCGCAGTGCAGGGTGCGGATGCCGCGGGGGCGGGCGTGGGCCACGAGCGCCTTCAGCAGCGCCCGGCCGAGACCGAGTCCGCGCACCTCGTCGGCGACGGCCATGGCCAGCTCGGCGGTGTCGCGCCGCGCGGGCAGGCGCAGGCAGCGCGCGGCGCCGAGCAGCTCGGCATCGGCACCGTCGGCGGTGACGGCGAAGGCGCCAAGCGCAATGTGCTCCCAGCCGTCCGGCCGGCAGAAGTGCTCGACCTCGGCGTCGGTGAGGCGCTCCTTGGCGCCGAAGAAGCGCGCCTGGCGGGCCTCGGCCGACAGCCGCTGGAAACAGGCGCGCAGCCGCGGGCCGTCGGCGGGGCGCAGCCGGCGGATGCGCCAGCGGCGACCACCGCCGCGCGCCGCGGCGGACCGGGCGGGCCCGCCGTCATGGTGGTGACCGCTGCGGCGCCCGCGCGGGAGCCACAACGGCCGGGCGTCAGCGCCCGTCGACAAGCTGCTCGAGCCGGTCTTCCGCGGCCACCTGCAACAGGATGAAGCCGCCGCTGGCGAGTGCGGACGCGATGCCCGCGATGGACAGTAGGTCGAAACTCATGGCAGTACTCCAGATACAGCTTGGTTACGGCACATCGAAGCGGCGGCGGTGGCCGGGCCGGCTCCTCCCGTGTTGGAAAACCCGTACGGCCGCCCTGCGCCCCTTCGATCTCTGACTGTCATCTTCCCGAAGAACCGTTAACCGAGTGTTTCGGTCCGGCACCGCTTTGCAACAAGTTGTGACTCAGGCGCATCACTTTTGTTGCTCTCATGCAACACTTGCAGAGCCGAAACCACGCCGACACGGGCTCTGACGCCCAGGGCATGTAGCCGATCCGCCACGAGATTTGTGACAGCGACATAAATCAGCAAAGCTTCATATACTGATGTGCTTGACCAACCGATCCCGCTGGGCACCCCCACCATGCGCTTTCAAGTCAGCCGCGACGAGATCAGGCGTGCCAACGTGCCGCACGAGATCTTCCTCACCAACCTCATCGGCAACCACATCCTGATGGCGGTGGCCGCGGGCGGCATCGCCGGCAGCTTTCCGTGGGTGATGGCGGTGATTCCGGCCATCTCGTTCTCGATACTCAGCTACACCCTGTGGCGGGCGCACAGGTCCATCGGCCGCGACCCCTGGTACGTGATGTGCCACTGGCAGGTGTGCGCGCGCCGCAGCAAGCTGTTCATCCTGATGCTGACGCTGCTGCTGGCGGCCGTCGCGCTCGCCTGGGTGGGCCATGTCTACGGCGGCCTCATGAAAGAGGCCGCCATCGCAATGGTGGCGGGCGGCGGTATCCTGCCGGTGATGGTGACGGTGCTGGTGCTGATCATCGTCGAGTCCGACGCCCTCTACCACGCCAACCAGGCCAAGCTGCCGGCCTGGGTCGTGGAGCGCTTTCCGAACCCGGACGCCGTCGTCATCGAGGACGATGCGCCCGTCGCAACCGCGCAGGCCGAGATGTGAAACAAGACCTGTTGCATCGCCTGGCCGGGCGGCGGGTGTAGGTCGGGCCGACGCAGGAGGCCCGACGATCAGGCGGTCACAGCGGGCGCCCTGCCGGGCTTCGTTCCTCAGCCCGACCTGCGCGGGTCTTGCTCACCAGCTCCGAGCGCCGGGAAGCGCCATGGCGCCCAGACGACCTCGGCCCGCGGAGGCTAGTGCACGCATTCGGAAGTATCGAGTGGCACTCTCAAGGCCGCCCGTGGCGCTGATCCCTGTCGACCTGGAGGCCGACACTCCGGCCGCGGGCGCGATGGTCGGAGTGTCGCCCTCCCGGGCGACCCTCGCTCGCGCCGGACCGCGAACGGTATCGACAATTCCAAGGTGGTGCCACTAGTGGTCGCGGTGGGACGCAAAGGAGATCCGGTCCAGCACGCCCATCAGCAGCGCCGAGACGACAAAGGTCAGGTGCATGACGACGTACCAGAGCAGCTTGTCACTGGCGATGTGGCCGAGTTTCATGAAGGCGCTCAGCAGGTGAACCGAGGAGATGGCCACGATGGAGATGGCCACCTTGAGCTTCAGCGTGCCGGCATCGAGCTTGCCGAGCCAGCCGAGCTTCTCGCTGTCGGATTCGATGTCGAACTTGGAGACGAAGTTCTCATAGCCCGCGAACATCACCATCACCACCAGACTCGCCACCAGCGCGAGGTCCACCAGCCCCAGGGCCATCAGGATGAGGTCCTTCTCGCTGATACTGACGATGTGCGTCAGCATGTGCCAGATCTCCTGGAAGAACTTGACGCCCAGGGCCACCAGCACCAGCGCCATGCCGAGATAGACGGGTGCGAGGATCCACCGGGTGGAGAAGAGCAGACGCTCGAAGAAGCGTTCCATGGATTTGGGCTCCAGGGTTTCAGGACAGCCGGCAAGCTAGGCGTGGGCGTTGTTCTCGGCGCCGGCGTTCAGTGCACGGTGCATTCGTGCAACGTGCAGCCAACGCACTCCGCACCCCGCACTCACACACCAAGCGAGCTCAGAACGAAATCCCAACGCCACCACCGCTCCAGCCACGCCCGCCGCCGACCCCAACGCTGATCCAGGGCCGCACGTTGCCACCGCCGTAGCCGGTATCGCGCGCGGGCCAGATGGTGGGCGCGGCATCCTCCAGCACCGGGAAGCGGTAGTCGGCCTCGCCGATGTGGCCCTCCGCACTGGCGATGATGCGCCCACTGGCGGTGATTGGCCGGCCGGGGGCGAGGTCGGCGGTCTCCAGGTAGCCGGGGCGGCGGATGATGAAGCGGCCGTGCGCCGGCTCGTCCAGCAGCGGGCGGCCGCAGTCGTCCAACGGGTAGGCCAGCACCTCCAGGTCCGTGGCGTCGGCGAGATTCTTCGCGGACACCAGGGTGCCGCCCCAGGTGATGGACTGGCCGACGTGTGCGTCACCGGCCGCGGCCGCGGCGGGGGTCAGGGCGCGGTCGCCGATGGGCTTGCGGCAGTGCTCGCCGGTGGTGGCACAACCCGTGACGAGCAATGCGGCGGCGAAGACGATGACGGGCCGGCTGAGGCGCATGACAGGGGGTTTCCGGGCGGGTTGCTTGCCGTGACCGGGCTGTCTCGCCCGACCTGCACGGCATTTTAGCGCAGCACGCGGGATGACCGGACCACCGGCGCGTGCAAGCCGGGTATTACCGCCACGCCGGCGGGCTTCATACAATGGCAACGTCGCCAGTCAGCCGCCGGGGCATCATGATGCCCTTGCAGTCTTCTCGACGCCTGGCGCGCGCAGGCCCTGGCGGAGCTGAGCACCGAAGGCGCCTACTACCCGCCCATCGCACCCGAGCAGATCGCCGCGGAGCCGACGGAGCTGATGCGCGACGAGCCGAGGCTCGGCTTCTTTCCCGGCCTGTCGGCAGCGACCCTCGCGCGCATTGCCGCGCGCCTGGTGCACAAACGCGCGCCGGACGGCTACACCTTCTTCACCCAGGGCGAGCCAGCGGACCGGCTCTACCTGCTCCGACGCGGCACGGTGTACGTGCTCGACCAGGACCAGCGCAGCCACCGCCCGCAGGTGGTGGAGGTCGGCGAGGACTTCGGCGGCTTCGCGTTCTTCACTGGTGGCACGCACGCGGTGAGCGCGGTGGCGCACGGCGAAGTGGAGGTCTCGGAGCTGAGGCGGCGGGAGCTCGACCAACTGCTCGCTGATGACCGGTGCCGGGGCCGCGCTCGGCGCGGTGTGGCTGGAGGGCGCCTCGGCGGAACTGTTCGCACTCATCGAAGGCGTCGCCGCCGGGGCGATGCTCACCATGGTCGCGGAGACCATGCTGCCGGAGGCCTTCCACAAGGGGGCGGTGTGGTGGGGCTTTCTACCCTCGCTGGGTTTTTGTTGGCGATTTATTTCAATACGATTTGAAGAAAGCGTGGCTCAGCGCCATCGCGATCCGGCCCGGCAGGGCGTCACCGGCAGCGAACAGACCAAAAAAAGCCCGGCGGGGAGCCGGGCAGAGGAACGTCTCATCAGAGAGAGACGAGGAGGACTCGGTGGCCGCGCCCTGCACGCTGACTAGCAGGCGGCGCGGCCGGAGAAGCTTATCAATGCATGAACAGGCCGCCGTTCACGGGCAGGTTGGCGCCGGTGACATAGCCGTTCTCGTCCGCCACCAGGAAGGCGACGGCGCTGGCGATCTCATCAGGCTTGCCCATGCGGCGCATCGGCACGCCGGCGACAATGGCCTCGCGCACGTCGTCGCGCATGGCGAGCGTCATCGCGGTCTCGACATAGCCGGGCGAGACGGTGTTGACCGTGATGCCCTTCGCGGCACCCTCCTGCGCCAGGCTCATAGTGAACCCGTGCATGCCGGCCTTGGCCGTCGCGTAGTTGGTCTGGCCGAACTGACCGCGCTGCCCGTTCACCGAGGAAATATTCACCACCCGGCCGAAGCCCGCCTCCAGCATGTCCTCCCAGACGCTGCGGGTGACGTTGAAGACACTGTTCAGGTTGACGTCGATGACCGCCCGCCAGGCATCCTCTTCCATCTTCTTGAAGGTCTTGTCGCGGGTGATGCCGGCACAGTTCACGAGCACGGCGACCGGGCCGTGGCGCTCCTTGATCTCGGCGACCATGCGGCGGCTGTCTTCGAAGGAGGACACGTCACCGGCGATGGTATCGATGTCGAGGCCAATACCGGCCTGGTCGTTCTTCCAGGCCTGGGCGGCCTCCTGCTCCGAGGGATGATGATTGGCGACGACACGGAAGCCGTCCTGCGCCAGCCGCTGGCAGATGGCGGTACCGATGCCGCCGATGCCACCTGTGACCAAGGCCACGCGTTCTGGGGCCACCCGTGCTGCTGTCATAGCTGATTCTCGCTGTTCTTCGTCTGTCTGATTCGGATGCGCCCGCACCGGTACAACGCGGGGCGCCCCGGTGTCGGAGCCACCCGGCTCCGCCGGAGCTGGCATGCCGGCCGATCCCGCGACGGGGGACGACACTGCGGGCGTCCCTGCCACACCCGCCGCGCCGGCACCGACGCTGGGCGCGGCGCCGGCGCGCGGGCTGGTCCCTCAGGCGGTGACGGCGTTGCGCACCGCGGTGTTGCCTTCCTTCAGGTCGGCCATGGCGGCGTCGAACCAGCCGCGGTAGTCGTCGCGGATCTCGCCGGCCAGGGTCATGTTGGTCTTGGACTCGGCCATCAGCTTCTCGCTGACGTCCTTGGCCATCTCCACCTGGCCCTTGTACAGCTCGCTGTAGCCCTTGGCCTCGGTAGCCAGCTTCAGCATGCGCACGCCCTGCTCCATGAACAGGTTCATGGCATCCATCTGGCGGGCGACCATCTTCTCGGCAACCTTCAGGTTCAGCTCGCCGAGGGCGTTCAGGCGCTCGACGTTCTGGTTGGTGAGGTTGTTGTAGGTGTTCATCACGTCTTGGGCACTCATCGGGTCTCTCCGGTGGGTTTGCCTGAGGGGCACTGCGTTGACTTGCTGCGGTGCAGCATTTGTTGCAGTGCACAATAGTCGCCGCCGGAGGGGTTGTCAAGGGCGTGACAGCGATTCTTGTTGCAGCGCAGCAATACCACGGCGCGAGCCCGCCGCGAGCATGTCGGACCGGGCGCGTGGGAGCCGCGTCCCCGCCGCGATCGGATGCGCAGACGCCATCGAGATTGGGCATGTATGGGAGGTCGGGTTAGCGTTATCGTAACCCGACAATCAATGGCTTACTCGCGCCCTGACTGGCGCCCATCGTCGGGTTACGCTGCGCTAACCCGAACTACGATGCCCTCGATTTCGGCGTTGCGAGCAATATTTGCCCGGTCTCCATCGCGCCCGGGACGGCGCTCCCACGGCACGCACCACGCCCCGGCCCGGGGGCCAGAGCGAGGCGGCCAGGCGTGGGGGCGCCTCAGCGCTGCGGCGTCGGTGCCGGCGGCACCGGCGTGATGATGGAGGATGGCGCCGGCGGCGGCTGGGGTAACTCGGGCTTCGGCAACCTGGCGAGCACGCCTGCCACGTCACGGCTGAAGGCACCGAGGCATTGGCTCATGGCTGCCACCACGGCGGTGTAGCGGGCGGCGGTGGCCGCTTGGGGATCAGCGCCGGCGACAGCGGTGCTGCCGCCGCGAATCGGGCAGCGGTAGGCGTCCTCCCGGGCGGTGAGGCTGTGCCGCAGGCGGTCATCCATCACCGACCAGCGCACCTTGAGTACCGCCGCACCGTCGGGACCGCCCTCGAACGCGAGCACCTCCGCCGGCACGCGGAAGTCCAGCGGCGCGCGCGACTCGGCCGGGAACAGGGTCACACGGCTGCTGCTGAGCAGGAGGGCGAGGTCCTCCCCCCAAACCCGCAGGAAGTCGTCCTGCAGGGCGCCGCCCCAACGGTGGAACTCGTTCACGCTCAGCTCGTTGCTGCCCGTGCGGGTAACGATCTGCGGGCGATCCAGGAACTGCGGAAAGGTCACCGGGCCGAGCCCGACGGAGACGCGGCCGCCGGTGATGTCACCCGCGCGCCCGGCGGCCTCCGGGATGGGCGTCAGCGTGTAGAAGGTGGACGGCGGCGTGCTGGCACAGGCGGCCAGCAGCAGCGTGAGCCCGCAGGCCAACAGTAATCGCGGCCGGCGCGCGGCCCGCAACAGGCGCGGCGCGCGTGGCGCCGGACGCCCAGTGAAACTCTGCATCGACATCAGCGTCCGCCTCCTTTGCCCTGGATCAGGGCCTCCGGGTGTCGTTCCAGATACTCCGCCAGCAAGCGGACCGCGCGCGCCGCGCCGGTCACCTCTTGCATTGCACTTACCAGCTCGGTGCTGGCGGGCGCGTCGGGGGCCACGAGGTCCTGCACGCTCGACAGCGCGCCGTTGGCGCTGTTCAGCGTGCGCTGGGCGTCGCGCAGCAGCGGGCCCATCTCCGGCATGACCGTGGCGTTCAGGCCCTGCGTGAGGGTCCGTATCTCGGTCAACACCGCCGACAGGTCGGCGATGGCGGAGCGCAGCTCGCGTGAGTCCGCGATGGCCCGCGTGCCGGCGAGGGTGCCGCGCAGATCGTCGCCGATCTCCTCGATGGGCAGCGCATCGATCTTGTCCAGGATATCCATGATCCGGTTGGTGGCCGCCTCCAAGGGCGTCGGCAGCGTCGGGATCACGGGCACACCGTCGCGCTCGTACTCGGTCGCCGGGGGCGCATTCTGATGGAAGTCCAAGTCGATGTAGAGCGCGCCGGTCAGCAGGTTCTCGGGCTTGAGCTGGGCGCGCAGGCCGCGCTGGATGAGATCCTTCAGCAACTCGGGATTCTCGGAGCGGATCTCCTCCAGCGGCCGCCGCAGCCCGAGGCGATCCGGGTTGATTTCCACGGTCACCGGGATCAGGATCTTGATCTGCTGCGCCTCGAACTCGAGGTTGATGTCCGTCACCTCGCCGATCTTGATGCCGCGCAGCGACACCGGCGCGCCGACCTTGAGGCCGCGCACGGACTGTTGGAAGACCATCACGTAGGTGAGCCGGTTGAATTCCGGCTCCTTCATGGCGGCGGCACGGTTCGGGAAGAGGTTGAAGAATTGCTTCGGCGGCGCCCGCGGCGGATGCTCGGGCTCCGCCGGTGTCTCGAAGGCGATGCCGCCGATCAACACGGACATCAGGGACTCGGTATCGACGGTGACACCGTCCACGCCGACCTTGACATCGATGCCGCTCGCGTTCCAGAAGCGAGTGGTCTTGAAGATCAGGCCATCGTTCGGGCTTTGGATGAAGATGTCGATGGTCAACCGCTTGCCGTCCTTGTCGATGTTGTAGTTGACGACCTGGCCCACCTGGATACCACGGTAGTAGACCGGCGTGCCGAGATTCAGCGAGCCGAGCGAGCTCGCGCGCAGCCGAAAGCGGCGCCCCGGGGCATTGATGGTGACCACCGGTGGCTTGTCGAGGCCCTTGAAGTCGCGCCGTCCGAGCTTGCCGGTGCCGGGAGCCAAGGCGACGTAGGGACCCGACAGCAGCGTCTCCAGCCCAGAGATCTGGCTTGCGGTAATGAGCGGGCGGGCGATCCAGAACTCCGTATCCTCGGCGAGCATGTGGTCGGTGCCGTGACGCAGCTCGGCGGTAACGGTGACGTACTGCAGATCATCACTGACCGCGATGTCCGTCACCGTGCCGATGTCCACGTCCTTGTACTTGACCTTGGTCTTGCCCGCCTGGAGCCCACCGGCATTCGGAAACTCGATGGTGATGGTCGGCCCGCGCTCCGCCAGCGTCTTCACCACCAGCCAGCCCCCCACCGCCAGCGCGAGGATGGGCAGCAGCCACACCAGCGACCAGCGCTCGCGGCGGGTTACCCGCGCCGTGGGCAGGGTGGACTGGCCGTCCGCGGGATCGCCGTCGGGGGCGTCGTCAGGTGGCGGCTCGGGGGGCCGCTCGGACTCCGTCATGGTCCTGCTCCAGCGTGTCCCAGATCAGCCTGGGGTCGAACGACATGGCCGCGAGCATGGTGAGGATCACCACCGCGCAGAAGAACACCGCACCCGCCTTGGCCTCGATGCTGGCGAGATTCCCGAGCCGCACCAGGGCCACCAGGATGGTCACCACGTACACGTCCGTCATGGACCAGCGGCCGATGGCCTCGGTGATGCGATACATCCTCGTGCGCTCGCACGGCCGCCAGCTGGACCTGAAATGCACCGACAGCAGCAAGAACAGCAGAATCAGCAGCTTCAGCAGCGGCACGAAGATGCTTGCGGTGAAGACGATGATCGCGAGCGGCCACATGCCATGGTGCAGCAGGAAAAGCACGCCGCTCAGGATAGTATCCGCCTGCGTCTGGCCGAGCGAGGTGACGGCCATCACCGGATAGATGTTCGCCGGCAGGTAGAACACCGCCGCGGCGATCACCAGCGCCCAGGTCCGCTGCAGGCTATCCGGCTTGCGCCGGTGCAGGACGTCGGCGCAGCGCGGGCAGCGCAGGCGGCCGCCCGGATCGACGTCAGCGGCCCGCTCCGGCACCACCAGCTCGCAAACGTCGCAGCCGATGACAGCCTCCCCCGGGGCCGGTGCTCGGCGCACGGCGGGGCGCAGCGGCACCCGCTCCCACACCACGTCCGGGTCCAGTGACGCCTGCGCCGCCGCCAGCACGAAGATCAGCACCACGAAGGCGAACAGCGAGGTGCCAGGCACGATGGTGGCCATGTCCGTGAGCTTCACCACCGACACCAGGATGCCGATCATGAACACGTCCATCATGCCCCAGGGGACCAGGCGCTTGAACCAGCGGAACAGCGTCGGGAACCGCGGCGGCAGCCGGCCGCCCAGCTTGAGCGGCGCCAGCACGATGAGCAACAGCAGCAATTGCAGCCCCGGCGCCACCACGCTGGTGAAGAGCACCACCGAGGCGACGCCGACCTTGCCTTGGGCGGCGAGATCGTGCACGCCGGTGACGAGGGTCGTCTGCGTCTCCTGCCCCTGCATCTCGAAAGACAGGAAAGGGAAGGTGTTGGCAATGGCGAACAGCACCAGGCCCGTGACCGTCAGCGCCAGGGTCCGGTCGACGCTGTTCGGCCGGTGGCGATGCAGCACATGGCCGCAGCGCACGCACAGCGAGGCCCCACCCGGCGGCAGCGGCGGGCTCTGCTGCAGCAGGTCGCATTCATCGCACAGGGTCGGGGTGCCGGCGGACATGGGCCGGGAGTATAACCCCCGACCTGCGTCCGGGTACGGCCGGCAGAATCGGACACGCCCGCCATCGGCATGCAATAGCCGGCCTTGTCATGGTTGCTCTGACTATCGCGTCCCTAGCGATGATCGATGCAATCACTTCCCCGCCGCCCATGCTCCCGGGGGCACCGAGCTCCACTCGGCTCGCCGGCGGCATTACCAAGTGGCGGGGGGGATGGAACCGCTGCGATACCGTGAAAGTATTGCTCGCAACGACGAAAACGAGCGGATCGTAGGTCGGGACAGAACTGCTGGTCTTACACGGGAAAACGGGATCAGGCCATGGACATCTGAAATCGGCCTCACACCAGGTCGCTGCGCCAAGCAACAGCGCCGCGATCGCGTCCCAGAGCCGGCCACGCGTCACCACTGACTGCCCCAACCAGCTCCAGCATGGCGCGCGCCTTGAGCCCGATCTCCGCCCACTCGGCATCGCAGTCGGAGTCGACCACCAGGCCACCGCCGGCGCGGAAGTCGAGGCGGCCGTTGCAGACTGTGGCGGTGCGAATGGCGATGTTGGTATCCATGGCGCCGTCGAAGCCGATGTAGCCGATGCTGCCGCAATAGACCCCGCGCGGCGCGCGCTCTAGCTCGTCAATGATCTGCATGCTGCGGATCTTCGGCGCACCGGTGATGGAGCCGCCCGGGAAGCAGCCGCACAGCAGCGCCGCCGCGTCGGCATCGGCCCGCAGCCGGCCGGTGACGGTGCTCACCAGATGGTGCACGCCGGCGTAGGACTCGACCTTGAACAACTCCGGCACCCGGATGCTGGCGGTCTCGCAACAGCGGCCGAGGTCGTTGCGCAGCAGGTCCACGATCATCAGGTTCTCGGCGCGGTCCTTGGCGCTGGCCGCAAGCCCGGCGGCCAGTGCCCGGTCGCGCGCGGGGTTCGGGTCGCGCGCCGCCGTGCCCTTGATGGGACGGGTCTCGACCAGACCGTCGCGCAAACTCAGGAAGCGCTCCGGCGAGGCGGAGAGCACCTGCATGCCAGGGGTATTGAGATAGGCCGCGAAGGGTGCCGGGTTGAGCTGCCGCAGCACGCGATAGGCGCTCCACGGGTCACCGGCGCAGGGCGCCTGCCAGCGCCGTGCCAGGTTCACCTGGTAGCAGTCGCCGGCGCGGATATAGTCCTGCACGGCGGCGAAGCGCCGGGCATAGTCGGTCTGATCCATGTCGCTGAGGAGCGGCCCGGTGACCCGAAACGGCAGGCAGGGCGCCGGCTCCCACTCCTGCGCCAGGCGCAGCAGCCGCTGCCGGCGTGGGTCTGCCGGGCTGCCCTGCCCCACCAGATAGGCGGCGCGGGCGTGGTGGTCCACCAGCAGCGCCCAGTCGTAGATGCCGACGGCCATCTGGGGTGCGCCCGCAGGCAGCGGCGCCTGGAGCCCGAGTCGCTCGAGGCGTCGACCAAGGTCGTAGCCGAGCCAGCCGATGGCGCCGCCGATGAAGGGTAGCCCCGGCTCAGCGGCGGCCGCGGAATACACCCGTGGGCCGATCGCTTCGCGCAGCAGGTGCAGCGGGTCGGCCCGCGACCGGCGGCGGCGGTTGCCGGTGCGGATCTCGGTGACGGCACCGACGGTATGCAGCGTCGCCCGCGGCGCCAGCGCCAGGATGTCCCAGCGCCCGCCACCGGCGTGGTGGGCATTGCTGTCCAGGAGCACCGCCCAGGGCTCGGCGGCCGCGGCGCCGAACAACGCGGCCGCGTCGGCGCGATAAGAGAGCTGCTCGATGCGGGTGGCGTCCTTCATGGCGGGCGCAGAGCAGAAGGTCAGGTCGTGCGCGGTGTCGGGCCTCGTTCCTCGGCCCGACCTACGCGGCATTCTTGTCGAATCTCGACGCGAAAGCCACCGGACCCAGTGCAGCGTTTCACCTAACTTTGCCTTCCTTGTCGTTGTCGTTGTCGTTGTCGTTGTCGTTGTCGAGTATCCGACCACGACCACGATATGCCGCCCGCACCGCACGCGGAACGGCGGGCGTTTTCCTAGACGCGGATGTGGTTGTAGATGTCCAGGTAGTGCTGCCCCGGCTCGTTCCAAGAGTGGTCCTGGCGCATGCCGTTGACACGCAGCTGGCGGAAATACTCAGGGAAGCGCTTCCAGAGCCCGATGCCGCGCCCCAAGGCGCCCTCGAGGCCGGCGTAGGTGAAGTCGTCGAAGACGTAGCCGTTGCGATCCTCGAACGGCCGGTCGGAATAGTTGGCGTCGAACACGGTGTCCGCCAGGCCACCGACGCGCCGCGCGACGGGCACGCAGCCGTACTTCATCGCGATCATCTGCGTGAGGCCGCAGGGCTCGTAGATGCTCGGGATCAGGATCATGTCCGCGCCGGCATAGATCAGGTGCGCCAGGTCCTCGTCGTAGCCGAGCTCGAGGTGGCAATCGGGGTTCGCGTCCATCTCATGCTTGATGCGCCGGAAGTCCGCATCGACGGCGGGGTCGGGCGCACTGCCGAGCAGCACGAACTGGCAGCCCTGCTCCAGCGCGTAGTAGATGCCGTGGCGGATCAGCTCCACGCCCTTCTGCTTGTCGAGCCGGCTCACCACGGCGACGATGGGCTTGAACGCGTCGCCGAGGCCGACGCGCTGGCGCAGCGCCGCCCTGCACTTGGCCTTTTCGGGGAGGGTATCCGGGCCGTACTGCGCCGGGATGTGCGGATCGATCTCCGGATTCCAGGTGTTGTAGTCGATGCCGTTCAGCACGCCGCCGAACTTGCGGTCGTGCTCCTGCAGGACGCCTTGCAGACCCATGCCCTGATCGGTGTGCTGGATCTCCCAGGCGTAGCGCGGCGACACGGTGGTAACAAAGTTGGAGAAGACGATGCCGCCTTTCATCAGGTTCACCGCGCCGGGATTCCCCGGGTCGCGCAGGCGCTCCGGCGTCATCAGCCTGCCGGCGTCGAGACGGTTCATGTGCAGCACCTGCGGGCCGGTCCAGCCCTGGTGGCCCATGTTGTGCAAGGAGTAGCAGACACGGCTGTGATCCATGCCGAGCTCGGCGTACACCTCCCACAGCAGCACGGGCATCAGGCCGGTGTGCCAGTCGTTGCAGTGGATGATGTCCGGGCGCCTACCGGACTTGTACAGGAACTCCATCACCGCCCGCGAGAAGAACGCGAAGCGGTCCGCGTCGTCGGCGTCGCCGTAGATCTTGCCCCGGTTGAAGAAACCGTGCTCGGAGTGGGCATCGATGAAGAAGCACTGGAGCCCGTCCACCTCGCCGTACTCCACGTCGCAGTGGATGGCCTTGTCGTGGAAGGGCACCCAGAGGTCGCGGTAAACCTTGTGCATCCCCGAGATGCCAGCGAAGCGCAGGGCGTCGTACTTCGGTAGCACGATCTCCACGGCGTTGCCGCGGACGGACAGCTCACGGCCCAGCCCCTGGACGAAGTCACCGAGCCCCCCGGCCTTGGCGACGGGGGCACACTCTGGGCTGGCCATGACAATGAACATAGGGCGGTCCTTAGCTGAGGCTTGCGCGTTGAGATCAGGGGTTGTGCGGCCCGAATCGGAAATCCGGCATCTGGGCTCAAGGCCGGGGCGGCTCGACATCCCGGCGGCGCCGGATGCCACCGGGTTGCGACGCGCCTGACGGATACAGCGATGGCGGCGGCTGGGGCGGGCTCGATGCCGGGATTATACGCATCGTGCCGGCTTTGCCGCCGCTGCACTCGCTGCGTCCAGCGCGGTTGCGGTCGGTGACGATGCAGGCTCTGGCGCCCGATCACTCCTCCGGCAGCCCCTGCACCTCGCCATCGGCCGGGGCGGCCACCGGCAACCGCGGCAGGGTCGCCAGCACGCGCATGATCACCTCGCGATCGCGAATGGGGATGCGCAACTGAAAGCGCCCGCCCGGGCCAACCCGGTAGGCATGACCGCCCAGGTCCAGCAGCGTATTGGGCGGTGCGCTGCCTTGCACCAGAAGCTCCGCGGTGAGCGTCGCCTCGTCAGCCGCCGGGCGCAGCGGGCCGCTGCCCGGCACCGGCGTCTGTGCCGGTTGCGGGGCCGCGGGCCGCGGGCCGGGCTGAGTCTCAGGCTGATCTGGACGCGGGAGCGGCCGCTGCGTCAGCCGCGGCACCACGCCGCCGGGTGGCGGCTCCGACAGCGACTGCCCGTCCGCGCCGGCCAGCAGCCGCGCTCCATACCCGGCCCGGCCCAGCGTCGTGTCGGCAGCCGCGCCGGCGCCGAAGGGAGCGCGGGCTCCGGTCGCAACATCGGTGGCGGCATCGAGATCGGAGGCGAGGGCGACGCCGCTCGCCACCGTCGGCGTCCGCTCCGGCGCGGCGCCCGGCACGACGCCCGACGCCGCGCGCTCGGACAGCTCCGGCGCCACCAGCGGGAACTCGGGCTCGAGCCGCAGGGGCTCGGCCGCATCCCGGGCTGCAACGGTGCCCGATCGGCCGGCATCCGCCGATGCCGCCATTGCACCGGACTGCGCGGCGTCCGCAGCGGCGACCACGGGCGCCGACGCAGGCCCCTGCTCACGCAGGAAGTCCACCTCCACAGGCGCTGCGGCCGGCAATCCGTTGGAGCGGGCGATGAGCAACCAACCGCCATCGGCGCTGGCAAGCCCGATCTCCGCCTGCAACAGCCCTTCGGCATCGCCTCCGGCGTAGTGGGCCAGACCGCTTTCGGCCTCGGTATCGCTGCCCAGCGCCGCATCTGCCATGAGCCGGTTGTCGCCGTTGCCGCCGAGGTGGAAAAGCCGCAGCACCGCGTGGGCCTCGGCGCCGGCGAAGGCGGCGCGAGCGTGCGCGATATCGGCGGGGTCGATGCGCCAGCGCAGGTCTACGGCGCCGTCGTCGGTCTGGTACAGCACCAGGTGCGTGCCGATCGCGGTGTCCGGAAAGCCGTCGGCCGCGCTGACCGGCTCGGCGCCGAGGCCGCCCAGGGTCGGATCGGGGGCCGGCATGGAACCATCGCCATCGCGGTGCCCGGTATTCACGAGTGCATCCGTTGCGGCTTGTCAGTGGTTCGTGACGCGCTCAGGAGTCCGGCTCCCGTTCGGCCTTGCCCGACGGCCCGCCTGCCTTGGAGACAGTTTCCGAGGCGGTCTTCGAGAGGTCTTCCGAGCCACTTTTCGAGCCAGATTGGGGCGCGGCAGGGACTGGCGCGGCCGCTGCCGGCGCCTCGCTCGCGACCTCGGCCGCGACTTCGACCGCCGGCACCGGCTGCTCGGACACCGCGGCCACATCGATCGCTCCGACCGCCTCCTGCGGCGCACTGGCCGCCTGCGCCGGCGCAGGCGCGGCCGCGGGCGCCGTTGCGGGTGTCGCCCCGGCCGCCGGCTGCTGTTGCTCCGCCTCGGCGGGCCTGGCCTCCATGGCCTCGATCAGCTCCGCCGCAGCATCGGTCAGCCACGCGAGCTTCGGCAGCCAGTCGTCGCCCCAGAAGAGATAGCAACTGGTCTCCGCCTCCAGCACCAGCCGGCGGGCGCGCGCAAGCGGGTCAGCGGGCGCGGTGCCCTTATCGCGCAGCGCCCACCAGCGCCGGCTCAGATCGCGGACGGTCTCGGCGCCTTGACGCTGCCGCGGGGAGCCGGCCCACTGGCTGAGATCGAAGCCGGAGGTGGAGCCGACGTTCCAGGCGCCGGTCTGCACGTGCGCGTGCGCACTGGCGGGGTGAGCGGCGAGGTATTCGCTCAGACCCACGGGCCGGATCGGATAGTCGCCGCCGCGCACGCGCTCCATGTAAGGCGAAAAATAGTGGCCGAAGAAGCCGGCGCCCTCGTGCGTCTGCCGGAACCAGCCGCCATTCTCGCCATCGGACCAGGTGGTGCACAGCCGCGGCTCGCCCGGGCGCGCCGAAAAGCGGCAGCGATGCGTGACCTCGTGCGCGAACCAGGTGGCGTCGAGCCCGCTCTCCTGCGCGTTCGACACGTCGCGGTCCCGCGGCACGATGGTGATGCAGGCATCGTCGTAGCAGGCGAGATAGGGCCGAAAGACGTCGCTAACCCCGTCCTCCGGATGCACGTGGACGCCGTCCACCACGACGTATTCATACCCCGCCCGCACCAGGGCCGGGATCATCTCCATCGAGAAGGCCATCTCCGGGGGCCAGAAGCCGCGCGGCGCACGGCCGAAGACCTCCGTCATCATGTCCCGGCCGGTGCGCAGCTGCTCCTGCCAGTCGGCCTCCGGGATCAGCGGGAAGATGGGGTGGAAGTAGCCCATGCCGATGAGCTCGATGTTCGGCGTACTGCGGTAGGCGTCGAGCATCGCCGGGATGTCGATGATGTGGCGGTAGCGGTCGACGATGGCAGGGTCCACGAACTGCTCCAGCAGGATGCCGGAGAAGCCGATGTGGAGGTGCCCCACATCGGCGTAATGCTGCGCGTAGCGGGTCGGGCGCTCGTAGCAGCGGATGATCTGCTCCGCCTCCCAGGGATTGGTCTCGATCAACACAGCCATATTCCCCGGCGGCTGGTGCATGTGCAGACCGAGAGCGTGGGAAATGTTCGTGGCGAGCATCGCGGCGCCGAATCACAAGGGAACAAACCGGGAATTGTGCCCGATCCGGCGGAGACTTGGCGAGTTCGCCCCCCGTAGTCGGCCAGCCGAGAACACCGGACGGGTCTTGCCCGCGGTTGTCGGGCAAGGCGTGGCGCAAGCCGGCCACCCAAAGCCGGTGCCGGGCCGCGGTTGCGCTAGCCCGCTTTGCTATCGAGCCAGGTTGTTGGGTCCTACTCCAACATGTGGGACAGGGGAGTCTGGAGATCGGGCTCGACGGCGACATCGGGGCGCTCGGTGCCGGCGATCCGGCCTGAATCCGCGGTCTCGACGCTCGCGCCTGCCACGCCCTCCATCACGCCCTCGGGGACCGCGTCGCCACGGCCCGGGTAGAGATTATCCGCGCCATCGTCGCATCGGACCTTCATCCGCTACGCCCCTCCAGCACCAGCACACTGCGCGCGCCAAGCCGCCAGCGCCTGGCACCGATGGTGCGCTGGTGCTCGGGCGCGATCAGATCCCGCGGCGGCGCCGCCCCGGTGTCGACCGCGATGGCCCAACCCCAACCCTCGACCGGCGGCAGCAGGCAAGTGCACGCCTTGGTGCTGAAGTTCATCAGCACATGCAGCGGCGGCTCGTCGTTGGCGCGGCCGGTCAGCGTGAAGGCGAGCTCGCGGCACTGCGGGTCGCCCCAGCCGGGCGGGCCGCCGTCCAGGGCCTGCCACAGGATGTCGTCATCGCGCAGAAAGTGCCGCCGGCGCAGGCTGCGGTGGCGCTTGCGCAACGCGATGAGCCCGGCGACGAAGCGCACCACGTCGGCGTTCTTCTCAGCCAGGCGCCAGTCGAGCCAGCCGGTGGGATTGTCCTGGCACCAGGTGTTGTTGTTGCCGCCGGCTGTGCGCAGCAGCTCGTCGCCTGACGCCAGCATCGGGATGCCCTGGCTCAGCAGCAGAACGGTAAGGAAGTTCTTCGCCTGGCGGCGGCGCAGCGCCAGCACGGCGGGGTCATCGGTGTCGCCCTCGACACCACAGTTCCAGCTCAGGTTGTGCGCGCAGCCGTCGCGGTTGCCCTCGTGGTTGGCGGCGTTGTGCTTGTGGTTGTAGGCGACGAGGTCCGCCAGCGTGAAGCCGTCGTGGCAGGTGACGAAGTTGATGCTGTTGATGGGGTGGCGCAGGTTGCCCTGGTAGAGATCGCTGCTGCCGGCGATGCGGGTGGCCAGCTCCGCCACCAAGCCGGCGTCGCCGCGCACCGCGGCACGCAGGGTGTCGCGGTACTTGCCGTTCCACTCCATCCAGCGATAGCCCGGGAAGCTGCCCACATGGTAGAGGCCGGCGGCGTCCCAGGCCTCGGCGATGATCTTGGACTGGGCGAGCACGTCCGAGAGCTCGATGCCCCAGAGCACTGGCGGATGCTCCATGGGCACGCCGTGGCCGTCGCGGGCCAGGGCGCTGGCGAGGTCGAAGCGGAAGCCGTCCACGTGCATCTCGCGCACCCAGTATTCCAGGCAGTCGATGATGTAACGGGCGACGAAGGGGTGGTTGGCGTTGACCGTGTTGCCGCAACCCGTGAAGTCCAGGTAGCGGCTGTGGTCGGCGGCGTCCAGCATGTAAAAGGTCTCGTTGCCGAGGCCCTTGAAATGGATCACCGGGCCGCCCCGCCCGCCCTCGGCGGTGTGGTTGAACACCACGTCCAGCAGCACGCCGATGCCGGCGCGGTGCAGCGCCTTCACCATGTTGCGGAACTCGCGCCGGTGCTCGGTGGGGTCGCCGGTGCAAAAGCCCGGATGCGGCGCGAAGAACCCGTGCGTGCTATAGCCCCAGTAGTTGCTGAGCCCCGCGTCGCCCGTGCCCGGCGGCACATCCTGCGGGTCGAACGCCATCACCGGCATCAGCTCCACGTGGGTGATGCCGAGCCGCTTCAGGTGATCGATCTTCTCCACGACGCCGGAAAAACTGCCCGGGCGCGTCACGCCCGCGCTCGGGTGGCGCGTGAAGCCGCCCACGTGCAGCTCGTAGATCACCATGTCCTGGGACGGCACCCGCAGCGGCTCGTCGCCCTCCCAGTCGTACGGGTCCGCCAGCACCACGCCGCGGATGCCGTCGCCCGGTCGCGGCCCGTCGCCGCAGCGCCGGGCACGGTCCCAGTGACTCGCGTCCAGCGCCCGCGCCCAGGGGTCCAGCAGCTCCACGTGCGGGTCGTACAGCCAGCCGTGGCCCTGGGGATCCCAGGGCCCGTCGAGCCGCCAGGCGTAGCGGGTGCCTGGGGGCAGGTCGACGACCTCCACGTGCCAGCTGAAAAAGCTGTGATTCACCTCCGGGTCCAGCACGATGACCTGGAACGGCGCATCCGTACCCGGCGCGTACAGCAACAGCGTCGCACCGGTGGCGTGACGGCTGTAAAGCGAGAAGTTGATCCCCTCGTCGGAGATGCTGGCACCGGGCGGATAACGGCGGCCGGACCGCACGGCATAGGCTTGGGTCATGACAGGCAAGGCTCGGCTCGAGGACGACTGCGCCCCGCCGAGCAGGGCGGCGCCGGGGTGTAGGGCGCCTCGAAAAATTCGAGGTGCTCGCGCGGGGCAGGATGCTCCGCCATTTCTCAGGCGCCTCGGCGCTTGAGAAATGAAGCGAAGCGGAAACCGCGTTTTCGCTTCGCGTCTCGAAAAATGCCATGGAAGGCATTTTTCGAGGTCTCCTGTAGCCGCGGCGCACGCGCCATTCTAGCGCCCTCGCGGAGCATGACACAGGCGCGCGGTGCTGCGTCTCTACGTGGAAGCGGCGTCCCCGCAGGGCGTGGAGCAGGACATTGCTATGCTGGACCAAATGCATGACCTCCGCGAGCTCGCCTGCCGCCCCTACAACCTGCGGCTGATCCAAGCGCAGGTGGACCGGCTAGAGGCCAGGCAGCGCACCGGCGAGCGCGTCGCCGTCGCAAACCTGTCGCGGTCGGTGGCGGGTCGGTATCGGTCGGAGCGCCGCGCCGTCAATACCGCCGCTCCCGATCCACCCACAGCGCGGCAATGAACCCAAGCCCGGCAAGCCCGGAGGCCGCGGCAAAGGTGACCATGGCGCCGGCGCCCGACCACAGCGAGCCGGCGATGAGGCTGCCGGTGGCGCCGCCGACGCCGAAGCTGACGCTATTGTAGAGGGCCTGGCCGCGCGCCTGGGTGCGGCCGGGAAAGTAGTGATGCGTGAGATGGATAGCGGAGGCGTGGAAGCTGCCGAAGGTGGCCGCGTGCAGGCTTTGCGCCAGGAGCTGCACCGCCACGAGGTCCACGTAGGCGCCGATCAACAGCCAGCGCAGCACCGCCAGTGCCAGGCTAGCCAGCAACACCCGGCGCGCGCCGAAGCGTGCCAGCAGCCGGTGCATGTTGATAAATACCAGCACCTCGACGCCGACGCCCAGCGCCCATAGGGCGCCGACGGCGGTGTCGCCGTAGCCGTGGTTTTCCAGGTGGATGGAGTAGAAGGCGTAGTAGGCGCCGTGGCTCGCCTGCATCAGGAGACAGGCCGCAAGGAAGGCGAGGATTTCCGGGCGCGCCAGCAGCCGGCGGAGCCGCAGATGCGTATGGTCCGCACGAGCCTGACCGCGGTCGGGGATCAGCAGGCACGCGAGCCAGACGCCGCCGAAGAGCGCCAGCACCGCCGCGGGCACCACTCCGCTACCGGCGCGCTCCTGCAGCCAGCCCAACAGCAGCACGACAACGATGAAGCCGATGCTGCCCCAGACCCGCACGTTGGCGTAGCGATTCACCCGCTCGCCCAAGTGGTTGAAGGTGACCGCCTCCATCAGGGGTAGCGGCGCGTTCCAGAAGAAGCTGAACGCGGCCATCACCAGGGCCATGCTCCAGAAGCCGCCAGCCCAGAACACGGGCACCGCGCACACCAGCGCCAGGAAGGCGCCGAGTCGCACGCTGGGCATGCGCGCGCCGGCGCGGTCCGCCAACACGCCCCAGACGTTGGGGGCGACGATCTTGGTGCCCATCAGGATGGCCATCAGCACGCCGATGGCGGCGGGCGCGAAGCCGCGCTCCAGCAGGTAGGGTCCCCAGTAGGGCACCAGGGCGCCGAGCGCCCCAAAGTAAAAGAAGTAGTAGCTGGAAAGCCGCGCGTAGGGCATACGCTCGCCGGTCTCAGCGCGGAAAGTCACGGATGGAAGCATCTCGGCGCAGCCTCTTTGCGCGCATTATGCCGAGGCGCACGGCCGCGCGGGTTGGCGTTTCGCCGTTGCGGGGGCACTTGGCGTTGGCCCATATAGCCCGGAGGGGGCGCCAGAGGGGAAACCGGATGCGGCAGCGAGGCCAACGAAAGCGCATTTTGGAGACGGCGGTGGGACGATTCCTGGGGGTCGCGGCACCGCGAGTGCCGCTCCCACAAGCGCGGCACCGCGAGTGCCGCTCCCACAGGCACGCGAGCTAGCCGCGGCCAGGCGGGATCGGTGCCAGCGGCGGCGTCACCTGGGCATTCTGCCCGCGGTGGCGCAGCAAGTGGTCGGCCAGCACGATGGCCAGCATGGCCTCGGCGATGGGCGTCGCACGGATGCCGACGCAGGGGTCGTGGCGGCCCGTGGTGACCACCTCCGTCGCCTGCCCGTGCAGATCCACGCTGCGACCGGGGAGCCGCAGGCTGCTGGTGGGCTTGAGCGCGAGGCGCGCGACGATGCGCTGGCCGCTGGAGATGCCACCGAGCACGCCGCCGGCGTTGTTGGACAGGAAGCCCTCGGGAGTGATCTCGTCGCGATGCTCGGTGCCCTTCTGCGCCACGCACCCAAAACCGGCGCCGATCTCCACGCCCTTGACGGCGTTGATGCCCATCAGCGCATGCGCGATGTCGGCATCGAGCCGGTCGAACACCGGCTCGCCGAGCCCGGGCGGCACGCCGTCGGCCACCACGGTGACCTCGGCGCCGATGGAGTCGCCGGACTTGCGCAGCGCATCCATGTATTCCTCCAGCTCCGCCACCCGGGCGGGGACGGGGCAGAAGAAAGGGTTGCGGTCGGCCTCGTCCCACTCGAAGCCGTCGGCGTCCAGGCTGGCCGCGTCGATCGGCCCGAGCCGCGACAGGAAGCCGCGCACCGTCACCCCCGCCAGCTCCCGCAGACACACCTTGGCGATGCCACCGCCAGCGACGCGGATGGCCGTCTCCCGCGCCGACGAGCGCCCGCCGCCGCGGTAGTCGCGGAAGCCGTACTTCATGGTGTAGGTGTAGTCCGCGTGGCCGGGACGGAACCTGACGGCGATGTCGGAGTAGTCCTTGGAGCGCTGGTCCTGGTTCTCGATCAAGAGCCCGATGGGCGTGCCGGTGGTGCGCCCCTCGAACACGCCGGAGAGGATGCGCACCTGGTCGGGCTCGCGGCGCTGGGTGGTGTGCCGCGACTGGCCCGGCCGGCGGCGGTCCAGATCGCGCTGGAGGTCGGCCTCGGTGAGCGGCAGTCCGGGCGGGCAGCCGTCGACGATGCCGCCGATGGCGGGCCCATGGCTCTCACCGAAGGTGGTGAGGACGAACGACTTGCCGATGGAGTTGCCTGACATTGAATGAGGGGCTAGAGGCTAGTGCACTCACGCGGAAGTAAGGAGGCCGCTCTCAAGGCGGCCCGCGGCGCTGATCCGTGTCGACCTGGAGGCCGACACGCGCTCGCGTCCGACAGCAGCGAACGGTATCGACAATTCCAAGGCTGTGCACAAGGGGCTAGGTGGAGCGGCGGCCCGCGAAGACAGTGGCCCTAGCTCCCAGCCCCGACTACCTGGTCACTCAGTATGCCGGCGGCGGAACCGTATCCGCCTCGGTGAGCCATTCGTTGCCCTTGGCCAGCACGTCGCGCGTGAGGGTGCTGGTGGCCTGGTGCAGCTTCACGCCGTTGATGATGTAGTTGTAGCGGGCGGCGAGGTAGTCGAATTCGGCCTGGAACAGGTCCCGCTGGGCGTTCAGCACGTCCACCTGGGTGCGGGTGCCGACCTCCAGACCGGCCTGGGTGGACTCCAGCGAGCTGCGGGCGGAAACGATGGCCGCCTGCCTCGCGCGCACGTCGCTGATGCTGGAGATGACGCCGCGGAAGGCGTCCTTCACCTGGTTGATGACGTCGCGGCGCTGCTGGTCGAGACGGTCCTGCGCCGCGCGGAAATTATGCCCCGCCTGGCGAGTGCGTGAGGCGACGGCGCCACCCTGGTACAGGGGGACGTTCAGGCTCAGGCCGACGTAGCCGGTGTCGCTGTCCGAGTAGAATTCCGCGCCGTCGCGGGCGATGTCGTAACCGGCCTGGGCGTCGACGGTCGGGAGGTACCCGGAGCGCTCGATCTTGATCTCCTTGCGCGCGGCCTCGGTGGCCTCTTTGGCGGCGATAATGGCGTAGTTGTTGGCAAGCGCGGTTTCGGCCCAAACGTTGATGTCGTCGGGCTGAGGAGGAGCCAGCGGCAGGCGGTCACCGAGCCGCGCCAGCGGTACCGACACCGGGCCGATGATGCGGCGCAGGGCCTCCCACTTGTTGTCCAGATCGTTCTCGGCCGTGATCAGGTTGGCACGGGAGCGGTCGTAGGCGGCCTGACTGTCGTTGACGTCGGTGATGGCGACGAGGCCCACCTCGAAGCGCTGCTTGGACTGCTCCAGCTGGCGCTCGTCGGCGGCCACCAGGGCCGCGTTGACGCGTACCGCGTCGGACGCCTCCAACACCCCGAAGTACGCCTCGGTCACGCGGACCATCAGGTCGATCTGCGAGTTGCGGTATTCCGCCTCGGCCTGGGCGATGGTGTTGTTGGACTGGCTCAGGCGCATCCAGTTGGCGCGGTCGTAGACCGACTGATTCACCACCGCGCCGACAGTCCCGCTGGCATAGGTGTCATTGCGCTTGAAGGTGCCGAACGTGGTTTTCTGGTTGGTCTTGACGTTCTGGTACCGCCCGTTCCCCGTGAGGGAGAAGTCCGGCAGCAGCAGCGCCCGCGCCTGGGGCTTTACCTCTCGGGTCGCGTACAGGTTCTGCTCCGCCTCACGCAGAGTCGGATCGCTCTGCACGGCCAGGTCGTAGATCGCCAGCAGATCGTCGGCCCCGGCGTGGAGGGGGGAGAGGGCGATGACGCAGGCGGCAAGCAACAGCGCCGGTCGAAGCATGGTCATAATCTTTCAGGGGGCGTCTGGCGTGACAGCGTGGACGACGAAGAGTATAGGGGACGGTGTGCCCGCGCCACAAATGAAAGCCGTCAATCGGACATGGGCCTAGCCGTAGAAAGCCATTCAAGTCAATCTCATACTGGTTTTCTCCGAAATTGACTTGGGGAGACACACGACATCGCTGTTGCACATGTGACCCAGGGGGTGGCGGTACCGGACACGACCGCGGGCTACCGCTGGGCAGACCTGCTCGCCATGGTGACGGCGCCTACGCGGCACTCTACGCGCGGCAGCTGGGGTAAGCACGGCGGGAACCAACCGCTCCATTGCAGTGAATTTGCGAGCAAGGCTCATGGGCCAGATCGTTCCAAGCGACTTCCAACCCGCCTGGTGGCTGCCGGGAGCGCACGCGCAGACGCTGTGGGGCAGCCTGGCGCGGCGGGCAGCGCCCGCATCGCGGCTGCCGCTGACCCGCCGGCGCGTCGAGCTCGCGGACGGGGACTTCATCGACCTCGCCGTGGGCGCCGAGACGGGACCAGCGGTGCTGATCATCCACGGACTGGAGGGTGACCTGCGCTCCCACTACGCGGGCGCGCTGGTGAGACGCCTGCGACGGGAAGGCTTCAGGCCGGTGTTCATGCACCTGCGCGGCGCGAGCGACGAACCGAATCGCCTCGACCGGTCCTATCACTCGGGCGCCAGCGCGGACCTGGCGGAGGTGCTGGCGGCGCTGGCGCGAGACCCCGGCGGCGCGCCGCGCGCCGCGGTGGGCTACTCGCTCGGCGCCAACCTGCTGCTCAAGTACCTGGGCGAAGGTAGGCCCGAGGTGCACCTCGAGCGGGCGATCGCCGTATCCGCCCCCTTCGTCCTGAGGGATGCGATGCTGCGACTGAATTGCGGCTTCTCGCGCATCTACCGCGACTATCTGGTGCGGCGGCTCAAGCGCAGTTTCCGCCGCAAGTTCGCCGGCCGCCCGCTGCCGGCGGCGCTGGGGCCGGCGCTGGACCTGGATGCGATCCGGGACTTCAACACCTTCGACGACCGCATCACGGCGCCGCTGAACGGCTTCGCCGGCGTCTTCGACTACTACCAGCACGCCAGTTGCCGGCAATACCTGCCGGACATCGACACGCCCACGCTGATCATCCAGGCCGCCGATGATCCCTTCCTGTTTCCGGCGAGCCTGCCCTTCGCGCACGAGCTGGGGCCGGGCGTGACCCTGGAGCTGAGCTCCCGCGGCGGGCACGTGGGCTTCGTCGCCGGGCGCTGGCCGTGGCGGCCGGTGTATTGGCTGGAGGAGCGGATCCTGCGGGCGCTACGGAGTTCGTAGTGCGGATTGCGGAGGCGCAGTTCTCGCACTGCGCACCGCGCACTCCACACTCC
>NZ_JAJDNQ010000051.1 GCF_022340605.1 Thiohalocapsa sp. | reverse complement strand
GCGCAGCCGGACGATCAGCGGGCTGATGAGCAGGCCGGCCAGGTCGCGAAAGCGCGGCTGCTGGCGCGGCATGGACGTGGGCACCAGGAGCCAGACGTCGTCCTGTCCGGTCCACTGGTGCAGCAGCAGCAGCCAGGCGGTGAGCAGCACGGAGAAGCGGGTGCAGGACTGCGCGGCGCTCAGCGCGTGCACGCCCTGGGTGAGCTGCGCGGGCAGCGCCAGGCCGCGCGTGGCGCCGTTGAAGGTCTTGGTGGGCGGGCGTGGATGGTCCGTCGGCAGTTGCAGCAGCGGTAGGTCGCCCGCGAGCTGCGCGTGCCAGTAGCTCGCCATGCGTCGGCCCCTGTCCGACGCGAGCAGGTCCTGCTCCCAGCGCACGTAGTCCGCGTGCCCGGCCTTGAGCGGCGGCAGGTCGATGGGCTTGCCGGCGGCGAGCGCCGCGAGGCCGGCGACGAGCTCGCGGCCCAGGATGCCCCAGGTCGGCGCGTCGCCGGCGATGTGGTGCAGCGCTAGCAGCAAGAGCGGCCCCGGCGCCGCGCCCTGGTACAGCGTCGCCCGGAACAGGCCGTTTTCGAGCGTGAACGGCCGGCGCAGGTCCGCCGCGGCGCGGCTGAGCAGGGCGTTCCGGTCGAGACCGCGGGCGTCGATCTCCTGCCACCAGTCGATGGGCTCAGTGGGCCATTGCGTGCCGGGAGCGCTGCCGGCGTGAAGGCGCACGGCGGTGCGCAGCATCGCGTGACGCGCCATCAGCGCCGCCACGGCGGCGCGCAGCAGGTCGGCGCTCACCGGCGTGTCGAACAGCAGCGGCAGCGCCGTGTTGTGTACCGGATCGGTCGGGTCGCCGGCGGTGGCGGCGAGGTAGCCGCTCTGGCAGTCGGACAGGGGGAGGGCAGTGGTGGATATGGGCATGGCAGGGGGTTCTTCCCTCGTTCCCAAGCGGAGAGAGCGGGCAAGCATCCGGCGTAGCAGCTTTTGTGGTAGCACCACTCGTGGTGCCGCGACCGGCGGCAAGGCAGGTCGTAGGTCGGAGCTGGGCGCCAGCAAGGGCGCGAGTAAGCCGTTGATTGTCGGGTTACTCTATCGCTAACCCGACCTACGATCCTCTGCTTGGGAACCGAATTGATTCAGATCGAAGATTCAGTCGGTCAGGGTCATCGTGAGCAGCAGGTTCTCCCGGGGTGCGAGGTCCAGCGCCAGGACGCCGTTGCGCACCCGGAAGCAGCGGCCGTCGAAGACCTCGCGGGCCGCGTCGCACAGCCCCATCACCGCCAGCGGCAGCTCGATGCGGCTGGGCTCGGCGGCGTTGTTCAGCACGGCGACATAGGCCCGGCCGCGGCCGTGGCGGGCGAACGCCAGGTGCCGCGTGCCGGTGCTCAGGAAACAGTGCGTGCCGTCGTTGAGCACCGGCTCGTCGCGCTTGAGACGGGCCAGGGTGCGGTACAGGGTGTGGAAGCCGTGGTCCCAGCGTTCCTCGCGCCATTCCATCGGGTAGCGGCAGCCCTCGACGCTGTCGGCATGGCCGCCGAGGCCCACCTCGTCGCCGTACCAGATGGACGGTGCCCCCGGCAGCAGGAACTGGAGCATCACCGCGCCGCGGTAGCACGCCCAGTCGAAGGCCGGGCCGTGGTGCAGGCGATGGATGTCGTGGGAGCCGAGCAGGTTGAGCTGTAGCGCCACGTGCTGGCACGGCAGCCGGTCCAGGGTCTGGCGCAGCATGGCCGCAAGCTCCTGGCCGGTCGCCGGCGCGCGCGGCTGGGGCGGGAAGTCGGGGCCGTCGGCCTCGAAGCGCACCCGCTCGCCGAGCCAGCGCCGCAATGGGCTCGCGCAGCCGAAGTAGTTCATGGCGCCGTCCCACTCATCGCCGCGCAGGTAGGCGCCGGCGTCTTCCCAGTGCTCGCCGACGATGTAGGCATCCGGCTGCTCGGCCTTGACGGCCCGGCGCACGCCGCGCCAGATGGCGTGACCGAACTGATCCGGGCCGTGGCGGCCGGTCATGTTGGCGACGTCGAAGCGCCAGCCGTCGATCTGCCACGGCGGCTTCAGCCAGTGGCGGACCAGCGCATCGTCGCCCTCCCAGATGATGCGCCGCAGCGCCCGGCTGCCGTAGTTGAGCTGCGGCAGCGTCGGCACGTCCCACCAGCAGGCATGGCCGCCGCGGCCGTCGGGGTAGTAGAAGCCGGCCTCGGGCGCGTCCGACTGCCGCCGCGCGCGGGCGAGCCAGGGGTGGTCCGAGCCGGTGTGGTTCAGCGAGACGTCCAGCACCACCCGCATGCCGCGCGCGTGCGCGGCGGCGGTGAGCGCCGCGAGCGCGGCGTCGCCGCCCAGGGCCTCGTCGACGTGGAAGTAGTCGATGCAGTCGTAGCGGTGCGTGGTGCGGGCACGGAACACCGGGGTCAAGTAGAGCGCGCCGACGCCGAGGTCGCTCAGGTAGTCGAGCTTGCGCGCGATGCCGGCGAGGTCGCCGTTGTAGAAATCCAGGCAGCGCCCCTCGGCGTAGCTCGGCGGCGGCGCGAGCCAGTCCATGATGCGCGGCTCGCCGCCGTCGAAGCGGTACTCGCCGGGGCGGCGGCCCACGCTCGGATCGCCCTTGCAAAAGCGGTCCGGAAAGATCTGGTAGAAGACGGCGCCGTGCACCCAGTCGGCGCCGGCGAAGCCCGGCAGCAGCGTCCAGTCCCGGTCCTCGGTGGGGTTGATGGTCTGCACGCCGCCGCGGGTGAAGAAGCGCGGGCCGGCGTCGGTGTGGCAAAGAAAGTGCCAGTGGATCAGGCCGGCGTGGGGGATCGGCAGCGCCGCCTCCCACCACGCAAAGCGCGCCCCCTCGCGGGTGCGCCGCATCGGCAGGCGCGCCGAGTGGCCGCTCAGCACCGCGCGCACGTCGATGCCCCGTAGCGGCGCGTCCTTCCACACCTTGAGCCGCAGCCGCACGCTGCCGCCGACGGCTGGGTCGAGGTTCGAGACATGCTCGGCATTGACGGCGAATTGCAGGGACCGCTGCCAGTCCGTGCGATTGACGACTTGTTCTGCGCTCATCGGTGGAACGGCAGGCTCAGCGCTGGTGAAGATTCCGCGATCGGTCTTGGTCCGATCCTTGGCGGTACTCGGTGTAGGTCGGGTTAGCGATAGCGTAACCCGACCTACGATCCGCTCGTTTTCGCGGTTGCGAGCAATGCTTTCTCGGTCTCTTCGCTTATCCACTCTACTTCCGTGACGTTTCAGTCGTTTTTGAACCGTTCCCTACGGCAGCCGCTTGATAGGCAGTCGCGACGGGTCTCCTTTACATCCTCTCAGTCCGCGGCGAGGCTGGCCACCACCGGGAAGTGGTCGGACGGGTAGCGGCCGTCGCGCGACCAGGTATCGGTCCAGGCGCGCCGGATGGCGAGGTCCGACGACGCCAGAATCCAGTCGATGCAGACCCGCGCCTGGCCGGTGAAATCGTGGCGCGTGCCCTGGCGGCCGGGCCGCTCGTCGAAGACGTCCCGCAGCCGCCGTGCGCCGGTCAGCGGCAGCGCCGTCAGCGCCGCGTGCTCCGGGCTTGTGGTATCGGCGTTGAAGTCGCCGGTGAGCACCACCGGCACGCCCGCCGGCGTCGCGCCGATCCAGCGCCCGAGCAGGTCCACAGCGAAGCCGGTGAAGGCGCTGCCCCAGTGGAAATGGGTGTTGTAGAGGTCGATGCGCCCGCCGCCGTCGCGGCGCTCCAGTCGGGCCAGGGTGACGATGCGCGGCAGGTCGGTGCCGGGCCCCAGGCTCGCGGGCCGGTGCGGTGTCTCGCTCAGCCAGCGGGTGTGCGTGTCCAGGAGCCTGAAGCGGTCCGCGCGGAAGAACACTGCACAGTGCTCGCCGGGCGCGGGCTCGCTCGGGCGCGGCGAGTGCACGCCGGCGAAGCGGCCTTGGCCGACCACGTCCCAGTGCGGAAAGCGTGCGCGGATGGCGTCGATCTGCTCCGGCATTGCCTCCTGCGTGGCCAACATGTCCGGGTCGATGTGCGCGAGACAGTCCAGCAGCCGCTCGCGGCGCCGCGGCCAGGCGTCGGCGCCGTCCGGCGCGGTGGCGAAGCGCAGGTTGCAGGTGCAGACGGTGAGCGAGGCGGTGTCGGTCATGGTCAACTGTTGAGCTCGGCGGCCAGGGTGGCGACGGGCGCGGCGAGGTCCCGATACAGGCTCGCCGGCAGCGACCACTCGTTGCCGGGCTTGTCCGGGTCCAGGTAGAAGCGCCCAAGGCCCGCGACGACCCCGGCCATGCGTGGCATATCGTAGCCGCGGTCGCGCAGGCGCGGCGCCAGGTCGCGCCGCGCCAGATCCAGCAGGGCCGGCCGCTCGCTGGTCAGGCGCAGGGCGTTGAACAGGTAGACGCCCATCTCCATCGCCTCCAGAAAGCCGGGCCGGTGCTCGCGCAGGGTCCATTCGACGTCGAAGTCGATGGGCCGCACCCGGCCGCTGGGATCGATGACTTCGTTGTCGCCCCAGCGGTCGCCGTAGATGACGCCGCGCTCGTGGGCCTGGCGCAGCGTGTCCACGACGGCGGCGACGGCACCGAGATCGCCGTCCTTGACCGCGGCATAAGCGGTGCGGCCCTCGATGAGCTCGATCAGCATCCAGTCGTCGCCCTCGGCCAGCAGCGCCGGCACCGGCAGGCCGAGCGCCCGGGCCTGGTGGAGGAACGCGATCTCCTCGCCGATGCTGCGCAGCCGGAACAGCCCGCCCAGCTCCGGGAAGCCGGTGTGCACGTACATGGCGTTCAGGTAGTCGAAGATCTCCCGCGAGGACGCGGCGCGGCGCATCCGGAACACGGCCTGCGCCTGCTCGGTGCGGATCAGCAGCACGTGGTTCAGCGCGCCCTCGTTGGCCGGGTTCGTGATGCGCGCGTTTCGGCCACCGGGAAACAGTTCCAGCGCCGCCTCCAGCGCGGCGCCCACCGGCTCCGGCAGGCGGGCGATGACCTCGGCGGCAGTGCTTGTGGTGGTCCGGCTCATGCGTGCGCCCCGCCGCGGATGAGCTGGTCGAAGTAGGCGATGGTGCTCACCAGGCCGTCGTCGAGGCAGGTCCGCGGCTGCCAGTCGAGGGTGCGGCGCGCGAAGGCGATGTCCGGCCGGCGCTGGCGCGGGTCGTCGGTGGGCAGGGGCTCGAAGACGATCTCGGCGCCGGAGCCGGTGTGGTCGATGACCTTGCGGGCCAGCTCGAGCATCGAGAACTCCGACGGATTGCCCAGGTTCATCGGGCCGATGACGCCGGCATCGGTGGCCATCAGCCGGATCAGGGCATTGACCAGGTCGTCCACGTAGCAGAACGAGCGCGTCTGCTTGCCGTCGCCGTAGATGGTCAATGGCCGGTCCTTCAGCGCCTGGACGATAAAGTTGGACACGACGCGGCCGTCGTTTGGATGCATGCGCGGCCCGTAGGTGTTGAAGATGCGCGCCACCTTGATCTCCACGCCATGCTGGCGGTGGTAATCGAAGAACAGCGCCTCCGCGCAGCGCTTGCCCTCGTCGTAGCACGAGCGCGGGCCGATCGGGTTCACGTTGCCCCAGTAGGCCTCCGGCTGCGGGTGCAGCGCCGGGTCGCCATAGACCTCGCTGGTGGACGCCTGCAGGATGCGCGCCTTGGTGCGCTTGGCCAGGCCGAGCATGTTGATCGCGCCATGGACGCTGGTCTTCGTGGTCTGCACCGGGTCGAGCTGGTAGTGGATCGGCGAGGCCGGGCAGGCGAGGTTGTAGATCTCGTCCACTTCCACGTAGAGCGGAAAGGTGATGTCGTGGCGCAGCAGCTCGAAGTGGGGGTTCGGCAGCAGCTCGGCGATGTTGTCCTTGGTGCCAGTGTAGAAGTTGTCCACGCACAGGACATCGTGATCCAGCTCCAGCAGGCGTCGGCACAGGTGGGAGCCGATGAAGCCGGCGCCGCCGGTCACCAGTGAGCGGGTGCGCAGGTGCACGGTCTTGTTGGCCATGTGCGGTGTCAGTCTCCAATCAGCGTGAGCATGAGGCGGCGCTGCTGCGGCCCGCGGCGATGCTCCCACAGGAACACGTCTTGCAGTCGCGACAGGGCCAGCGCGCCGTTCTCGAAGGGCAGCGTCAGCACGCTGGCGGTCAGGGCCGAGCGGATGTGCGACGGCATGTCGTCCGGGCCTTCGCCCGCCAGCAGGTAGTCGTCCCCCTCGGGGACCAGGCCGGCGAAGAAGCGCTCGACGTCGGGGGCCGCGTCGCGCTCCTGCACCAGCAGGCTGGCGGAGGTGTGCAGCAGCAGCAGGTTGCAGAGGCCGTCGCCGAAGTCGGAATCCCGGATCAGCGCGTCTACCTGTTCGGTCACCGGCAGCAGTGCGCGGTTGCCGGGGGTATCGACGATCAGCGTTTCGCGATGCATGCGCATCGGTCAGCACCTCGTTGGCTGGTGGGCGAGGTCACGGTCTCCACCGTGCTCGTCGAAGGGCGCCGCCGGGTGCGCGGCGGCGCAACAGGGCCCCGGGCGGTCGTCGGCTCCGGCGCCGGACGGGGCGCCGGCCGTGACGCCGGACGGGGCGGGGCTGCACAGGCCATGGGCGTGCAGGCCATCCCGGATGCCCATGACCCCCGGGTGCGAGCTCAGGTGGACATGCGGCAGGTCGCGCACGGCGGCGACGAGCCCGGCCTCGGCGTTGCCGACGGCGACGCCGGCGAGCCCGGTCTGGAACAGCGACAGGTCGTTCAGCGTGTCGCCGGCGACGACGACGCGATGATCGGCGAGGCCGCAATGCGCCAGCAGCCGCAGCAGCGCCGGCCCCTTGGAGACGCCCCGCGGCAGCACGTCCAGGTAGCGGCCGTGGGAGAGCAGGCAGTCGAAGCCGGCGCCGTGGATCTTGTTCACCGTGGCGGCCGGCAGCGTGTCGGGGTCGCAGTAGTAAGACACCCGGTAGCGGGTCTCGACGGGCTGCGGGACGAGGTTCGGGTCGTCCGCGAGCAGGGCGCGCACGCGCGCGTTGGCCCCGCCCCAGGCGGCCGCCACCCAGTCCTGGATCGGCGCGATGGGCGCCAGCGTGTGGCCGTCGAGGATCTCCGTGCCGATGTCCGAGATGATGTAGCGCGGCCGCGGCACGGTGGGTTCGCCGGCCGCCGGCGGGTCGAACAGCGGCAGCGTGTTCTCCAGCTCGCGGCCGGTGACGAAGATCAGCACGAGCCGCTCTGCGAGGTCTTGCAGAAGGCGATAGAAGCGCCCGCGCTCGGCAGCGGTGCCGCCGAGGAAGGTGCCGTCGAGATCGGTCGCGAGGACCCAGCGCTCGGGCGTCATCGCTCGCCACCCTGCGTGCCGGCATCGGCGACGATGTCCAGCAGGGCCTCGAAGACGCCGGGATGCCCGGCCAGGATGCCCGCGGATTCGAGCGGCCGGTAGGGGGCGCCGCGCCCTTCGGCGATGCGGCAGCCGGTCTCGGTGAGCAGCACCGACGCGGCCGCGGTGTCCCAGCCATCGAGCCCGACCTCCCAGAAGCCCTGCAGGTGGCCCGCCGCGACATAGCTCAGCTCCAGGGCCGCGCAGCCGAGGCAGCCGGCCTCGGGCAGGATCACCCCCAGGCCGGCCCGCAGCACCTGCTCGCTCTCGACATCGATGGCCGAGCGCAGGCTGCCGTCGGGCTTCGGCTCACCGTCGCCGGGGGCAGCGCGGCGAAATGCCGCCTGCTGGGCGCGCCCGACGTGCCGGCACAGGACGAGCACGGCGTCGGCCAGCGCGAAGTCCGGGGTCGGCTTCACGCTGCCGCGGCCAGCAGCGCCCGCACGCGGGCCTCGATGCCGGCCTCGTCCAGACCCTGGTGCGGGATCTGCTCGGCCTCGCCGCCGATGCCGGCGCGCGCGCTGCCGAGATGGCCGTAGGCCGGGGTCAGGCCGCGCTCCAGGAGCCAGGAGCCGTAGCGGCTGCCGAGGCCGGTCTTGCGGTTGAGGGCCTCCACCACCAGCACGAAGGGCGCGCGGCCGACGGTCTCCAGCATCGCCTCGTCCGGCACGTTGAGCGTCGGCTTGTTCACCAGGCCGAGGTCGATGCCCTCGGCGCGCAGCCGATCCACGACGTTCAGGCAGCGGTAGAGCATCTCGCCGAAGCTGACCAAGTAGCCGGCGCTGCCGGCGCGGATCAGGTCGTCGCGCCCCGGCTCGAAGCGGTAGCCATCGCCGAATAGCGGCGTGCCCGCCTCGCTCCGCATCTCCGGCACCGGCGAGCGGCTGGAGAAGATGAAGCGCAGGCCCGGCCCGGTGAAAATCCGCTCGACGCAGGCGCGCATCTGGCCGGCATCGGCGGGGTAGTAGAGTCGGGTGGTGTCGCCCTCCGCCAGCCCGTTGTCGGCGAACAGCAGGTTCAGGCCGAAGTGGCAGGTGTTGTCCACCAGATCGTCCACGCCGGCGTGGGACAGGTTGCAGAGCACGTTGGCCCGGTTCAGCCGGGCCATGAAGATCTCCGACAGGCACATCTCCAGGAAGGCGGCGTAGGTGCCGAAGATGCCCTGCCTGCCGGGGGCGTGGCCGAAGCCGGCGGCGGCGGAGAAGTTGGCGCGCTCCATGATTCCGCCCATGCGGAAGACCTCGGGGTAGGTCTGCTCGATGAGACCCAGGCCGCACGACTCGCCCAAGTCGCTGTCGATGCACAGCACACGCTCGCGGCGCTCCTGTGCCGACATCTCGCCGAGCAGGCGCACGACGGTGGCCCCGAAGGTTCGCCGCGTCTTCGCGGACGGCAGCCCGGGCGGGAAGCTGTAGACCCGCTCCGCCGGCACCGCGTCGGCGAGCATGCGCACCGCCTCGTCGTAGCCGCGCGCCTCCAGGTAGCGCATCGCGAGCTTCGGCTCCAGGGCGTCGTGGCCCCGCGGCGTGCCCTCCACCTCGGGGATGCCCGGTGCCATCGGGCGATCGTTGATCAGCGCCACCGGCCCCGGCGTTTTGACCGCGGCGCAGAGGCGCTGGAAGGCGTTGGCGATATCCTCGCCCGGGCCGCGCAGCACCGGCAGGCCGTGACCATGGAGCGTGCGGGCGACGTCGAGCTTGAGATAACGGGACGGGGCGCCGCTGCACGTGGAATCGTTGTTGTCGATGAGGAGCTTGATGCCGAGCCCCAGGCCCACGGCGTGGCGCGCCGCCTCGGCGTCGTTGCCCTCCTGCTGGGAGCCGTCGGAGCCCAGGCAGAACACCGCCTTGCCGGGGTTGGCCAGGGCGATGCCGTTGACGTAGGGCCAGAGATGGCCGAGCCGCCCGCTGCTGAAGAAGATGCCGTCCTCTTCGCGGCGCTCCGGGTGCCCCGGCAGCCGCGAGCCGGGCTCGCGGTAGGTCATCAGGGCCTTCGCCGGCAGGTGGCCGTGCAGCGCTGCGAACAGGTACTGGGTGGCGACACGGTGCCCGGCCTCGTCGAAGAAGACCGGCACGAAGGCGTCCGGGTCGCCACGGAACAGGGCATCGAGCAGCACCACCTCGGGCACGGTGTCATAGGCGCCGCCGGTGTGGCCGGACCAACCCTTGGCCGCGGACAGGGCGGTGAAGAACACGATCGCGGACCGGCACAGGTCGATGTTGCGTGCCAGCGTGGCCTGTTGCTCCGGCGTCAGGGCCGGCTCGTCGGCGCTGAGCGACAGCGGCTCGTAGCGCATCAGCGGGATCGGGAAGGCGGTGGACATGGTGCGTCGGGCTCCAAAGTCGGCATCGGCCTTGGGTGGAAATGAAATGGGAACGGGTCGCGGCGGGTGTTACATCAGGCTGACCCCGCCGTTCACGCACAGGTACTGGCCGGTCGCAAAGCCGGCATCGGCGGCGGCGAAATAGCGCACGGCCGCGACGATGTCGGCGGGCTCGCCGACGCGGCCCATCGGCACGCGCCCGGTCTCGTAGGCGGCCTTCTTGCGCGCGAAATCCGGCTCGGCGAAATGTCGCTCCACCGGCACCCAGCCGGGCGCAACGGTGTTGACTGTGATGCCGAACGGGGCCAGCTCGGTGGCCATGCTGCGGGTGAAGCCGAGCAGCGCGCTCTTTGCCGTCACGTAGGCGCTGTAGTGGTTCACGGTGCGAAAGCACACATCGCTGCCGATGGTGACGATGCGCCCCCAGCGCGCCGCCTTCATTGCCGGCAGGCAGGCGCGGGTCAGCAGGTACGGGGCCTTGACGAAGTCGTCCAGGGCCGCCTGGTAGATGGCCCAGGGCTGCTCCTCGAAGGGCACCTGCGGGTGCGGGCCGCTGGCGTTCAGGACCAGCACCGCCACCGGCCCGAGCCGGTCCGCGATTTGCCGGTACAGCTCGTCCACGGCCGCGGGCTCGCGCACGTCCGCCTTCAGCAACATGCCCGTGCCGCCCGCCGCTTCGACCTCCGCGAGGACCTGCCCGGCACGCCCCGCGTCGTGCGCATAGTTGATGCCGACGCGCATGCCGTCCCGCGCCAGGCCCAGTGCGATGGCCCGCCCGAGCCCGGCGCTGGCGCCGGAGATGAGCGCGACGCGGCCGTGGGCGTCGCCCTGTTTCGATGCACTCATGCCGGGCCGGTGCCGGCGAGCCGCCGGCGCAGGTTGGCGAGGCTGCGCACGGTGCCGGCGCGGACATCGCGTGGCTCCTCGTACTCGATGCCCCAATAGCCCCGGTAGCCGGTCTGAAGCAGCAGGCCGATGATCGGGTCCCACGCGATCTCGCCCTCGCCGAAGGCGCGGAAGGCCGGGCCGCCGTCGGCCCAGCACACGTCCTTCCAATGGCTGTACCTGACCCAACGCCGCGTCCAGCGCAGGGCCATCAGCGGGTCCGTGCCCTGATCGAGGTAATTGGCCGGGTCGTAGTTCAGCCCGACGGCTGGGCTCTCGATGCCCTGCATCAGTCGGGCGACGCGCTGGCCGGTGGCGGTCGGTCCGCCGTGATTCTCGATGATGACCTGCACGCCGCATTGCTCGGCGTGGGCGCCGACTGCATTGAAGCCTTGGTGCAGTCTCTCGAACACGTCGTCACCGGGGGCGTCGTTGCGGTGCTCGCCCGAGAGCAGGCGCACGAAGGGCGCACCGAGCTCCGCGGCGGCATCGACGAACCAATGGGCATTGCGCAGGTGCTCATCCCGTGCCGCCGCATCCGCAGTCGCGAAGTCATTGCGCCCGGCCACGCACAGGATCGAGACGCCGGCCTCCACTGCCGCGCGCCGAACCGCGGGCAGTGCACCCGGATCGGGCACATGGGACAGGTGCTTGGGGGCGCCGGGATGGGCGTTCAGCTCCACGAGCGGCAGACCGATCTCCGCCGCCGCGGCGAAATAGGCCGGGATCTCGTAGTCCCGCCAGCCCCAGGCGGCGCAGACGAAGGTGGAGGCATCGGTCATCGCTTGGCCCGCCCGCGTTGGAGCGCCGTGCTCGGTGCGACGGGCGCCCGGTCGCGGCGAGGGCGCCGCTCCCGGCGGACGAGCACGGCGCTGGCCGGCATCGTGATCGAGGCCGAGGTGAGCTGGTCGGCGGGGGTTGGTGGCAGCATGGGAGTGTGTGTCGGCATCGCTGAAAACGAATTGGACTGGGCTGTGCAATGCGCCCCACTCAGCCCGGTCTGTTGCTCGGCCAGAGTCCGGCCAACAGATAGCGTGCAATGCGCAATGGCCGCTTCTGGCCGGCGAGGCCCGTGACCGGCGGGGCGAGAATCGGGCTCACGATCTCGAGCTTGACCGCGCCCAGCGCGCATTCCGGCTTGCTGAAGTAGCGCAGACAGACACCGGACCCGGCACCCGGTCCGTGCTGCTGGTTGCTGTTCGTGCCAGTGGTCAATGGCTGGAAACCGTGCGCGGTGACGGCTCGGCACATGGCGCCGAAATCGGCGCCGCCGGCCGGGCGGAACGCGACATGGCCGATGTCGGGCGCCATGCGCGAGAGGCTCGCGCGGCAAGCGGGATTCGGGTTCTCTGGGCAAAAGACCTCGATGCGGCAACGGGCATCGCCGATGCGCTCGGCCATCGTGACGCCGACGATGAGGTCGGTCTGGCCGCAGCGGGCGCGCAGCATGCTCGCAACGACGGTGCTCTCAAACTGCTCGACCACGCGAAAGCCGAGCCCCGCCATGACGCGCGCCACTTGGTCGCGGTCGCCGCGCGGCACCATGACCCCCACGTGATCGAAGGTCAGTTGGTCGGCGAGCGGCTCGGGCAGCAGTGTGCCGAGCAGGCCGTCGCGGTCGGCGAGCCGGGATTCGAACAGCGCCGCGACCCGTGCTATGGCCGCCAGCGGCGATGCGTCCGGCTCATGACAGGAGAAGCTGTCGATCATAGATCGGGCCCCGCTTTGGTCTTTGCAGCAGACACGCCGGCGTCGCGGCTAATGGGAATAGAACCGGCGGATACAGTCGGCGACATGGTCGATCTGTGCATCCGTCAGGTGCTCGTTGATGGGCAGCGACAGGATGCGCCGTGCCTGGTCTTCGCAAACGGGGAAATCGCCCGGTCCATAGCCGAGGTCACGGCAGGGCGCCTGCAAATGAATCGGAATCGGGTAATGGATCTTGGTATCGATGCCCTGCCCGGCGAGATAGGTCATCAGCGCGTCGCGCGCCTCCACCTGCACGACGTAGGTGTGAAAGACCTGATGGGCATTGGCGCGGCGCGGCGGAATGACGACACCCCCGACCCCGGCCAGCAAGGCGTCATAGCGAGCGGCATGCCGCCGTCGCGACTCGGTAATGGCCGCAAGACGCGCGAGGCCGAAGCGCGCGATGGTCGCCTGCATGGAATCGAGCCGGCTGTTGAAGCCGAAATGGGCGATTTCGTCGCGGTTGCGCAGGCCGTGATTGCGCAGTCGCCGCAACCGCTCGGCCAGCTCCGCCGAGCTGGTGGTGACGACCCCGCCGTCGCCACCGACAGGCAGGTTCTTCAGCGGATGCAGGCTGAAGCAGCCGGCGCTGCCGAAGGCGCCCACGGATTTGCCGTCGAGGGTCGCGGCGACGGCCTGCGCGGCGTCCTCGATGAGCGCCAGGCCGCGTTGCCCCGCGAGCGCCAGCAGCGTCGGCATCGGCGCCGGGTTGCCGGTGAGATGCACCGGCAGGATCGCCCGGGTGCGCGGCGTGATGGCTGCTGCAACACGCTCCGGGTCCAGGTTGTAGTCGGCGCCGACGTCGGCGAAGACCGGGCGCGCGCCGGCCGCGACGATGGCCCCGGCCGTCGCGATGAAGCTGTTCGGCGCGGTCACCACCTCATCGCCCGGCCCGATGTCCAGCGCCTTTAGGGCGAGGAACAGGGCATCGGTGCCGGAATTGACACCGACCGCGTACTCGCTGCCGGACAGCCGCGCGAATTCCTGCTCGAAGCGGGTCACCGACTCGCCCAGGACGAAGTCCGTATTCGTCAGATGGGAGCGCAGCGCCGCCGCCAGCTCATCGTGATCGAAGTGCCGGTCCAGGGCCAGATACGGGACTCGCATGATGGCGTCAAGGGTCATTCAGATTAAGCCAGGTCGATGGATTGCATCAGGCGGATGTTGTAATAGCGCACGTCTTCCATCGGATCGGGGATGCGCCCGGCCGTGAAGGCAGCGACCAGGTCCTGTACCGCGTCCTCGATGGTATGGCGCGGAGTGAAGCCGAGCTCCCGCGCGATCTTCTCCGAGGAGATGTGATACGAGCGCTGGTCGTTGCTCGGCGTCACCTCGATGGGTACATCGCCGACCACGCCCTTGACGATTTCCGCGAGCTCGCGCACGCGGTGGTTCTGGTAGCCGGCATTGAACACCTTGCCGTCGATGGCCTCATCCGGTGCCTGCAATGCCAGCAGGTAGATGTCCACCATGTCCTGGATGTGGATGTTCGGGCGCTTCTGCTCGCCGCCGAAGACCTTGATCAGGCCATTGTTGACGGCATGGTTGGTGAGGATATTCACGGTCAGATCCAGGCGCAGCCGCGCCGAGAAGCCGCACACCGTCGCCGGGCGGATGACCAGGGTCGTGAAGCCCGGCCCGCGCGCCTCGGCCAGGTAGTCCTCGCACAGCGCCTTGTATTTGGAATAGTCCGTCAGCGGCTCCAGCGGCAGGTCCTCGGTGACGTTCTCGGTATCCTTGATCCCATACACGCTGGATGACGATGCGTAGATGAAGCGCTTGACGCCCGCCGCTTTGGCGGCATCGACCAGGCCAATGAAGGCGTCGTAGTTGATGGACTTGCCGAGCGCCGGGTTGAGCTCGTAGCTCGGGTCGTTGGAGATGCAGGCGAGGTGAATGACTGCATCGGTGCCGGGCATGACGCGGCGCAGCAGCTTGCGGTCGCGGATGTCGCCCTGCACCTCCTCCAGGCGTGGATGGCCGCGCACCTCGGCGAGGGCCGCTTCGCCATACAGATAGAGATCGATGACCTTGACCGCATAGCCCGCTTCCAGCAGTTGCGGCACCAGGACGGCACCGATATAGCCGGCACCGCCGGTGACGAGGACGGAATGGATGGCGCTCACGGCTGGCTCCCATTGTGATTGGTCATGAAGGTATCCAGAATGCAGTGACACAGGGAATGGTGCAGGACCTCGGTAACGCCATAGGACAGGCACGGCACATAGAAATTGGTGTCGCCGAGCGTGCGCAATGGATTGTCATCGCGGAATCCGGACAGCGTGATCAGGCGGCAGCCGCGCTCGCGCGCGGCATGGCTTCCCGCGAGGATGTTCGGTGACTGCCCGGAGCTGCTGATGGCGAGCAGGATGTCGCCAGGGTCGGCGAACAGGCGAATCGGCTCGGCAAAGACCTGCTCGTAGCGGATGTCATTGCTGACCGCGGTCAGCAGCGCCGGGTCATTGAATGCAATCGCCCGCACGCCGCCGTTCTTCGCATAGTCGGCGGCCATGTGGCTGGCGATGGCGGCACTGGCGCCATTGCCGATGAACATGATCTTGCCGCCGGCGCGGCGCAGCGCGTCGATGGCCGCGCTGGTGTCGAGGACGCCGGCAGTGACATCCATGCGCTCGCCGGCGGCGTCGGTGACGACGACCCGGCGGGTGCGGTCGATAAAGTCGCGGTAATAGACGTCCGGGTAGGCGGTGCTGTCGTCGGGGGCCGGCGCGAGGCTGCCGTCGCGCGCGACGGGCAGCGCGGACAGGCCGGGTGGCGTCGGCCGGGGGGCGGCGGCGCTCGCGGGTAACGGCGCAGCGCCCGCCGTCATCGCCGTGCCGCACAGGAAGTCGATCAGCTCCTGTCTGCGCACCGGCCGACGGTTGCCGACGATCTGGATCGCCAGCGCTCCGGCGGCGTTGCCGAGCATGGTGGCGACATCGAGCGGCAGCCCGGCGGCGACGGCGGGCGCGCAGTAGGACAGAAAGGCATCGCCGGCGCCGATGGCATCCACCAGCGCCGTATCGTGCAGGGGCTCGGCGGCGAGCGCCGAGCCGGCCCGGTCTACGGCGAGGCAGCCGCGGCTGCCCAGGGTCACGATGAAGGCGTCGGCTTTGACGGCCCGGGCCAGCCCGCGGGCGATGTCGTCGATGTCGCCATCACGGGAGGCCGACGCCAGGCGCGCCTCATGCTCGTCCAGGCAGACGATGTCGGCGCGGGCGTAGCGAGTGATCAGGTTGAAGCCGGCGTTGGCGGAATTGGTCTGGGCGTTGATGGCCAGCCGGCAGGCGCCCTGCTGCAACGCATCGACAATGCGCTCGCTGAGAAAGCCGTGACCGTAATCGGCGACGAGTACCAGGTCGTACCCCGGCAGCACCGCCCGCAGGTGGCCGATGACCTCGTCCTCGATGTCGCCGCTCAGGAAGCCCTCCGGCAGGCTGTTGATCTCGAACAGCTTCTGCCGATGCTTCCGGCTCACGTAGCGGCGCTTGATGACGCTGCTCGCATCCGGGCGATGAAAGAAGCGGGCGTCGATGCGCGGATTCAGGTGGCCGCGCAGGAAGCGCTCGCGCGAATCCTGCGCCCCCAGCACGCTCACCAGGTGCACGGTCTCGCACAGCTCGGCGACGTGGTTGGCGATGGCGAGGATGCCGCCCGCGTGCGCCTCCGCGGCGTGCTGGCGGTGGGCGACCACGGACGACTTCGAGGCCATGCCGAGCGGCTCGCAGTGGTGGTACTCGTCGATGATGGTGTCGCCGACGATGCACACCCGCAGCCCCGCGATGGCGTCCAGATAGCCGACGACGTCGTTGATGGCGAGCACGTCGGCGGGTGCTGCTGCTGCCGGGGCGATTGCCGGGGTTGTGGCCGCAGGCACCGGCGCAGCCACCTCGGCGGACAGCGGGCGGTCCTCGGCGCGTCGGTCCTCGAAGCCGAAATGCGCGCCGAGCAGGGCCGTGGACGAGAACACCACCTCGCGGGTGAAGCGCAGCTGGGCGCCCACCTCGCGCACGGCATCCACCTCCGGCTGGAGCTTGCCGGTGGAGTCTTCCAGGGTCTCGAACTCCTGGCCCTTGACGAAATAGGACGGGCGCAGCAGCCGGATCGTCTCCTCCGCCGTCGGCCAGCGATTGATCGCGACGAAGTCGACACAGGCGAGGCTGGCGATGGCGTAGGCGCGCAGGTCCTCCGCGAAGGCCGGCCGGTTGCTGCCCTTCTGCACGTAGCGGTCCGGCGTCACGGTCACCACGAGCACGTCGGCGCAGCGCTTCGCCGCTTCGAAGTGCTTCATGTGCCCCGGGTGCATCAGGTCGAAGCAGCCGTGGCAATGGGCGATGGTCAGCCCGCGGTTGCGAAGCTCGGTGCACTTGGCCGCCAGCGCGTCCAGATCGAGGACGCGCTCGGCCGGGGCCGCAGTCGCGGCCGGCTTGAGCTGGGCGACGACACTCGGGGAGCTCATGGCAGGCGAGGGCATGGCGTTGACCTATGGCAGCGGGGCGCGCTCATACGCGGTGCGGCGCCGGCTCGGCGTCGAGACCGGCGGCGAAGAAGTCGTCCAGGATGCGGCTGTAGTGGGACGCGAAGCGCAGTTGCCCGAGGGCGTCGCGGGCGACGTAGGCAAGGTGCTGGCCCTCGGCGAGCGCGATGGCCTCGGGCTCGACCTGGAGCCACTGCCAGAAGATGTGCTCGGTGCATTCGGGCCAGCGGTACTCGCGGAAGAAGCGTGGGCGCGGCAGTTCGATGCCGATCTCCTCGCGGATCTCGCGCAGCAGGGCCTGCTCCGGCGTCTCTCCGGGCTCGACGTAGCCGCCGAGCAGCGCCCAGGTGTTCGGGCAGGGGATGTCCGGCTTGTCGTCGCGCAGCACCAGCAGCACCTCGCGGCGCGCGTTGAGCAGAATGCAGTCCGCGCCCGGCGGCTCGCGGGGCGGTGCCGCGGTGGGCATCACGTCAGGCATGAGGGCGGTCTCCAGGGGTAGCGCGGGGAGTGCCGTGGGCGGCAGCGGGGTCGCGGGCGGCGGCCAGGTTCTGCCGCATGTGGTCCAGGCTCAGCGAGCCGATCACGGCGGCACCGACTGCGGCCGGTGCGGTGGCGAAGGCGATGGCCGCCGCGGCGTCCAGGTGGCCGCTGGCCAGGGCCTTTTTGACCAGCACGCCGACCCCCGCCGCGGCGGCCTCCGCCAGCACCGGCGCGTGAGAGGCATCGTCCAGGTTATAGGTCAGCATCAGCACGTCGGCCCAGCCCAGGGCCGCGCGGGCGCCGGCTACGGTTTTGCCGGACAGGCCGATGCAGCGGGCGCGGCCGCGCTCCCTGGCCTCCATCAGCACTGGCACGGCGTCGCTGTGCGCGAGGATGTCCAGGTCGTGGCCGTCGGAATGCAGCAGCAGGATGTCCACGGCGTCGGTGCGCAGCGCCCGCAGGCTGGCGTCGATGGACCGGCGCAGACCGGCCGCCGAAAAGTCGAAGGTCGAGCGGCCGTCTCCGAAGCGCTCGCCCACCTTGGTGGCCAGCACGATCTCGTCGCGGCGCGCGGCGAGGTGCCGCCCGATGAGCGCCTCGCTGGTGCCATAGGCCGGTGCCGTGTCGATCAGGTTGATGCCCAGGTCGACGATGCCATGCAGCAGCCGGCCGACGCCGGCGGCGTCGGGCAGCGCATGACCCCGGGGATATTTGAGCCCCCGGTTGCGGCCGATCTTGACGGCGCCGAAGCCGATCGGCGCCACCTCGAGGCCCGTGCGGCCTAGGCTGCGGCGGTCCATGGCACCTCTCTCTCCCACGGTGGTGGCGCCAGCGCCGGAGCCGGCCAGCCGCGGCGTTGGCGCTCGAGCAGGGATGCCCGCGGCCGCTCCCCGCGCGGTTCCGGGAGCAGCGGCGCGGCCAGTGCCAGCACCCGCTCGGCCAGGCGCGGCACCAGCGCCAGCTTGGTGGGCCAGGCGGTGATGACGCGCCCGTCGATGCGCGCGAAGGCATCCGCGGGCCGATGACCACCGGCGGTGGTGACCTCGGCCTTGTCGGCGCGGTAGGCGGCCCACTCGGTGCCCGCGAGCGAGCGACCGCCGAGGGCCGCCTCGACGATGCGCCGGCCGCGGCGGATGAAGGCGCCGCTGTCCAGGTCGATGTGGTCCTCGGAGACGCCGCCGCCGATCTGCCAGACGGTTCGGCCCGCCGCGTCCCGGTCGCTGGTGATGGTGACCAGGGCCGCGGCGCCTTCGATGCAATGCCCGTTCAGCACCGGCAGATCGCCGCGGGCCAGCAGCATCTGCACCGAGCGCACTTGCATCAGGTCCGTGCTCAAGCCGAACCGCGCCCGCAGCGCGGCATTGCCGGTGCCGGCCGCGAGCACGACGACGCGCGCCTCGATCACGAGCGGCAGGGCCCCGGCCGCCGCCGAGCGGTCCGGGTCGAGAACGATTTCGACATCCCCGTCGGCGCGCCGCTCGATGCCGACCGCGTCCGGCTCCACGCGCAGCAACCGGTTCGCGAGGGGCCGGGCCAGGTTGGCGATGAGCCGCCGCGGGCTCACGACCTGCTCGTCCAGGCGGCAGACCTCGCCGCGTACGTCGGCGAGGGCCGGTGGGCGGTCCTCGTGCCGCAGCGGCACCGGCGTGACGCGGAGCCCGCGCCGTGCGCCCACCAGGCCCAGGCGCCCGAGCACCCGGCCGCTGTGCCAGAGATGGCAGTACGGCGCGCGCAGCACGCCGTCGGTGAGCGCCGGCGCGCGCTCGCCCGCGAGACACTGCCGCCACACCGACGGCATCGAGCGGATGGCCTTCGCCGATGCGCTCAGCCTGCCGTCCAGCGTGTACTTGAGCCCGCCGTGGATGATCCCCTGGCAGGCCGCCGTCTGCCCCTGGCCGAGACGGTCCGCCTCGATCAGCAGCGCCGAGTGCCCCGCGCGTACCAGCCGGTTCAGAATCCACAGGCCCGAGGCCGAGCCGCCGAAGATGACGGCGCCCAAGGCGACGGACCCGGCCTCGGACCCGGCCCGGTCGGCGGGGGTGCCGGCGGCGGCTGGACGCGTGTCGTGCAAGTCAGGCCCCGTAGCCATCGGCATGCGTCCGGTGCCAGTCCCAGGCGCTTTGGATGATGTCGTGCAGGCCGGGGATGCGTGGCGTCCAGCCGAGCAGGTCGCGGGCCTTGTCCGCGGCGGCGATCAGGCAGGGTGGATCACCGGGGCGGCGCGGGCCGATGCGGGCCGGGATCGAGTGCCCGGTGACGTCGCGCGCGGCCGCGATGACCTCCCTGACCGAGTAGCCGTCGCCGTTGCCGAGGTTGTAGGCGCCGGGCTCGGGGGCATCGAGGGCCAGCAGGTGCGCGCGGGCGAGGTCGAGTACGTGGATGTAGTCGCGCACGCAGGTGCCGTCCGCCGTCGGATAGTCGTCGCCGTGGATTTGCACCGACTCGCGCCGGCCGAGCGCCACCTGGAGCACGATGGGGATCAGGTGCGTCTCGGGGTCGTGGTCCTCGCCGAGCGGGGGCGTGGCGCCGCAGGCGTTGAAGTAGCGCAGGTACACCGGGTACAGGCCATGGACCGCGCGGTACCAGTCCAGTACCCGCTCGAACATCAGCTTGGACTCGCCGTAGGGGTTGGTCGGCCGCTGCGGCTCCGCTTCCGTGATCGGCACCCGGGCCGGCTCGCCGTAGGTGGCGCAGGTGGAGGAGAAGACGATGCGCTTGACGCCGTGCTTCAGCATGGCGGCGGCGAGGTTCAGACCGCCTTGCAGGTTGTTGCCGAAGTAGCGCTCCGGCTGTGCCATGGACTCGCCCACCAGCGCGTAGGCGGCGAAGTGCATGACGGCATCGGGCCGGGTGCGGGCGATGGCCGCATCGATGGCCGCGGCATCGCGCAGGTCGCCCTCGATCAGCTCGGCGCGCGGATCGACGGCCCGGCGGTGTCCGAGCTCCAGGTTGTCGAAGACCGTGACGGCGTGGCCCTCATCGAGCAGCAGCTCGCTGGTCACGCTGCCGATGTAGCCGGCGCCGCCGGTGACGAGGATCTGCATGCCCGGCTCAGCCTCGCGCCGCCTGCGCGCCGATCCAGCCGGCCAGGAAGTCGGCCGCAACGCGGTTGCCGCGGTCGTTGACGTGGCCCTGGTCGCAGAAGCACCAGCCCTCGTAGTCGAGCTGGTTCAGATCGGTGTAGGGCACGCCGAGCTCCGCGCAGTTGGCGGCCACGGCGGCCATGAAGTCGGGCAGCAGGTGCTCCGCGTAGGGCTCGAAGACGTGCCGCCACATGGTGTTGTAGTGCTGGTGCACGGCCAGCAGGCCGCGCTCCTCGGGGGTCGGGTCCGGCTTCGCCAGCGTCGCCATCGGCTGCATCGCGTACAGGATGCGGGCCGCCGGCGGCTTGGCGCGGACCAAGAGCGCCAGATCGCGACGGTGCTGGGCGACGGCCTGCTCGAAGCGCCGGCTTACCTCGGCCTGGCTCCAGCCCTCCCGGCGCCAGCGTGCGAAGCCCTCGGCGTGCTTGGCCATCGCCTGCCGCAGCGCGGCGGCGGCCTGCCGCTCGCCATGCGACCCTTGGTGGTCGAGCAGCTCCAGCACGTGGCGGAAGTCCAGCTCGCGCACGAAGGCCCAGAATTCCCGGCCGACGAAGCCGCCGTAGAGGTCGTTGTGGGGCTCGTACTCGAGCGCGCGCAGCAGGTTCGACAGCCCGCCGCCGATCAGGATCAGCTCGGCGTCGGCCAGGAACGGCGCCGCGCTGACCAGCTCTTGGAAGCTGTTGGCACCGGCCGTGGCGAGGTTCAGGTAGGCGTACTCGGTGCGCGCGCTGAGCAGCGACGGGATGGTGGCGGCATCGCTGGAGGCGCCCCAGCCGAACATGAACGAGTTGCCGAGCGCCAGCGCGCGGCGCGGGCGCGCCGGCCAGCTGTCGCTGTCGATGACGCCGGCGGCGTCGTGGCTGACGCGGAAGCCGTGGCGGTCCGTGCAGATCAGTGCCGAGCGGTGCCCGGGCGGCATGGACGTGTTCAGGTAGGGCGTGTGGACGAAGGTCAGCCGCGCGTAGGCGTCGATATGCGGCGCCGCGGCGATGGCCGCGTCGCTCAGCGCCTGCAGGGACGCCGGCTCGGACGCCCCGTCGCGGACGCCGCCCTGCCCCGGCAGCAGGTAACGCTCCAGCGCGGCGAGTGTCGGATGCTGGTAGGCGATGGTGACCGGCAGCGGATGGCCCACGACGCGCTCCAGCGCGGCGGCCAGCTCGGTGGCTTTAAGCGACGTGAGGTGGAGGTCGCGCAAGTCGGTGTCCGGCGCCGGGGTCGTGCCCAGCACGCGCGCGAGCGCGGCGGCGATGGCCGCGGCCCGGTCTGTCAGCGCGCCGTCGGCCGGCTCGCCCAACGCCTGCGCGGTCGCTGCCTGTTCAGGCGACAACGGTGCCGGCAGGTCGGCCGCGGCCGGCACCGCGCCGCCGGCGCCCAGCTCGCCGGCCTCCGCGCGCCGGCGCAGCTCGCGCTTGAGGATCTTGCCGGAGCGCGCCTTCGGCAGCGCGGCGACGCGGTACAGCAGCCGCGGCGTCTGCCACTCGGGCAGGTGCGCAAGGCAGTGTGCGGTGAGGGCCTCGGGCTGCCAGGGACGCTCGGGCTTGAGCACGATGGCGGCGCGCACGTCCTCGCCGAGCAGCGCATGGGCGGTGCCGAACACCGCCGCCTCGGCCACGTCCGCGTGCGCCAGCAGCACCTGCTCCACGTCCGACGGCAGCACCTTGCGGCCGCCGGTGTTGATGACGTCGCGCTTGCGGTCGGTGAGGAACAGGTAGCCGTCCTCGTCCACATAGCCGAGATCGCCGCTGCGGTACCAGCCGTCGCACAGCACCTCGGCGGTGGCCTCGTCCCGGCCCCAGTAGCCCAGCATGCGGCTGCCGGCGCGAACCCAGACCTCTCCGGTCTCTAGCGGGGGCAGGCGGGTGCCGTCCTCGGCACGGATGCTCAGCTCGATGCCGGTGAGCGGCGTGCCCACCGAGCCCGGCCGGTACTTTAGCGCGTGGTTGAAGCAGATCAGGGAGGTCTCGGTGGTGCCGTAGCCCTCGTTGATGACGAGGCCGAAGCGCTTCGCCCAGGCCGTGGCCGTCGCCGCCGGCAGGCCGATGGCGGCGGACAGGCACAGCCGCAGCGAGGCCATCTGCGCGGGCGTGGCGATGTCGAGCAGCATGCGGAACACCGGCGGCACGGCCGGGAGCACCGTGATGCGGTGGGCCGCGATGGCCGCCACTGCATCGGCGGGGTCGAAGGTCCGCTGCACCACCAGCGTCGCACAGGCCGCGAAGGCGGTGTTGACGGCCGCGGTGATGGAAAAGGAATGCGCCAGCGGCAGGCAGGCGAGGACGCGGTCGTCCGGCACCAGCCGCAGCGCATTGACGGTGGCGGCGCTGTTGAAGCGCAGCGCGGCGTGGGACAGGGTGACGCCCTTTTGCGCGCCGGTGGTGCCGGAGGTGTAGAGGATCGCGGCGGGGGTTTCCGGTGCCAGGCCGGTCACCGCGCAGGGGACCGTCTCGACGGGTGTCGTCTCAGCGGGCGCGGGCCGCTCCCAGTCGGCCGTGACCGCGCAGACATGCTCCACCTGGGGCAGCGCGCCGCGGTCGAGGGTCGCGGCGAGCGCCTCGGTGGTCAGCACGGCACGCGCACCACAGTCGGCGAGCTGGGCGGCGAGCAGCGCCGGCGGCAACGACGGCGCGAGCAACACGGCCACGGCGCCTAGCCGCTGTGCCGCGTACCAGGCCAGGATCAGCTGCGGATGATTCGGGAACAGCACGCCGACGCGCTCGCCGTGGCCGATGCCGAGCCCGACGAGCCGCGCCGCGAAGGCGTCGATGGCCTCATCCAGTGCCCGGTAGCTGTAGGCGGTGTCCTCGAAGACGAGCGCGGCCTTGTCCGGGAACAGGCGCCGCCCGCGCGTCACGGTGTCGGCGGCGTTCATCGCGGACAGCGCTGGCTGGTCCGGCCGAACGGCGGTGGCGGTCGCAAAGGGGGTGCTGCGCATGGCTCAGGCCTCGATCAGCCGGCGGAGCGCGGCCACGTCCACGCGCAGGTCGTCGCCGTCGGGCGCGCAGCAGAGCACGCGGTGGTCGCAGCCCGTGCCGAGACCCACCGTGTAGTTCATGTGGCTGACCTTCTGGCCGAACAGCTCGACGACCATCGGCCGCCGGGTCGAGAACAGGATGTTGGTCATGCCGGCGCCATGCGCGGCCACCACGGCCTCCACGTCTCTGAACAGGCGGATCTGCTCGGGCCAGGGCATGTCGGAGAGCCGCACCCGCTCGAAGCCGAGCGGGGCGAGGCCGGCGAGCAGCTCATGCTCGTTTTGCACCTGCCGGAAGCGCGAGTCGGCGCGGGTGATAAAGATCCGCCGCGGACCGGGGGACGGCGCCGCCGGCAGGCCCGCCAGCACCCGCTCGCGCACGCGCTCCAGCGCCCAGGCCGAGACGCGCCCGCGCTCGCGCCGGCGGGAGCAAATCACCAGCCGCTCCACCTCCACCGGCCCGCCCTGCCATTGGATGCAGGCGTCCGGGTCCACGCCCATGAGCCGCAGCGAGTCGCGCATCCAGCGCGGCGGGTCGCGGTCGATGATCAGCGCCGGCCGCTCGCCGGCGGCCTCGGTGAAGGCGTCCCAGGCCTCCAGTCGGGTCAGCCCCTCCAGCAGCCAGTGGGCGTAGAGTGGGCTCCACAGGTCCACCAGCGAGCAGGCGAGCGGAAGCCGTGCGGTGGCGGGCGCCTGCTCGAGCCCCGCCGGCATGCGCGAGAGGCTGCGGCCGAGCACGTCGATGCGGTTGGCGGCCGTCTCCAAGATCGGCTGACCGGCCGCGGTGAAGCCGACCGCCTGCGGGCCGGCGAGCCGCGCGTCGCGGACCTCCGCCGCGAACGGCGTTTCGAACCGGAACGGGCCGAGCTTGGCGGCGAGGCGCCGGTCCAGCGGGCCGAGCGTCTTCGGCGCCGGCAGGTCCGCGTGCTCCGGGCCGGCCAGCCGGACGCAGCGTGCGGCCTCCGCGAGCAGTCCCTCGCGAGACAAAGCGCGCCGGGCCAGCCGGGGCTCGGGGCCGGGTGCAGGTCCGGAGCCGGGTTTGCGCCGTGCATCGAGCAGACGCGCGAGTGCGGCATGGATGCGTGCCGGGTCCGGCGTCTCGCCGACGCCCTGCCCGGCCATGCCGGGTCCGATGCAGTCGTAGCTGCCGCGGAACCCGTGCTCGTCGAGCCATGCGCGCAGCCGATCATCCAGGCCGAGCTGGCCTTCCAAGGCCTCCACCAGCAGCACGACCGGGGCGCTGCCGAGCCGCTTCAACGTGTCTTCGTCCGGCACGTCGAGGGTCGGCTTGGCGATGAGTCCGATGCTGGTGCCGGCCGCGAGCAGCGCGTCGACGACATCGAGACACGCATGGACCGCATCGCCGTAGCTGATCAAATAGCCGTCGCAGCCTTCGCGCACGAGATCGTCGACGCCGATCCGAAAGCGGTAGCCGGTGGCGAACATCAGCTCGTCGTTGACGTCGGTGAGGTCCGGCACCGGCGCGCGGCAGCCGTAGACGACGCCGCAACGCGCGTGGGCGGCGTCGACACAGGCGCGCATCTGCCAGCCATCCGCCGGGAACAGCCGGACCTCGCCGGCGAATGCAGCGGCTCCCCGCCCGCCGCCGCCGTCCAGGGTCCGCAGCCGCAGTGCCGCGGCGCTGTCATGATCGACCGCCGCCAGCGTCTCGCGGAAGACAGACACCGTATCGCGCAGGACGGCGGTGCTGCGCAACGGGCTCGGTGACTCGTAAGGCGCCGGCGCCGCCCCGCTCCTGTGCTCGGCGGCGCTCATCGGGCCGGGTCCTCGTCGCCCGCGAGGACGCGCGTGGCGATGCTCTGGGCGCGGCCGATGGCCTGGTCCATGTCGTAGTAGCGGTACTCACCGAGCCGGCCGCAGAAGAGCACGCCGGTGACGGCGGCGGCGCGCTCGCGATAGCGGCGGTACAGGGCCTGATTCGCGGCGTTCGGGAACGGGTATTCGTACTCGCGCGGGTCGTCCGGCGTGAAAGGGGTCTCCATGGTCAACACCGTGCCGGTCAGGCGCGCGGCCAAGTCGGCCGGCATCAGGTGCTTCCACTCGATGGTGCGGATGTGCGCGCCCTGCTCGTGCAGCGGGTTGTTGACCTGGACGCAGGGCTGTTGCAGCCGCACGTCCGGCAGGTAGTCGTGCACGCGCCGCTGGGCGCGGTAGGCGAGGCGGCCATCGCAGTAGCCGAAGTATTCATCGATGGGGCCGGTGAAGAAGGTCAGCCGGCGCGGCCGCGGCCAGCTGGAGGCGGCGGTGAAGTGGGTGTTCAGCAGCACCGGGATGCCTTCCAGCATCGCCTGCACCATTGCCGTGTAGCCCTGCCTTGGCACGCCCTGGTGCAAGGCCTTCGGGGTCAGGCGGTCGTCGTCGTCCTCGCGCACGTCGAAGCGCCGGCACAGGTCCGCGCTCAGCGTCTTTGCCGGCACGCCCCACTGCTTCTCGTTGTAGGGCTTGACGAACTTGTCGTAGACCGGCGCCGGCATCAGCGCCAGCGCGGCCTCCTCGAAATTGGCCGGCGTGTGCCCGCGCGGCGGCGGCGCATAGGGGCCGATGTGCCGCTCGATATAGCTGCGGCCGAGGGGCCAGCTCACGTACTCGCCGTCCACATCGCTCTTGATCCGCGCCTCGAACGGATGAAACTCCGCGAAGCGGTTGACGAAGGACCAGATACGCGGCGATGAGGTGCGGAAGTAGTGCGGCCCATGCTCGTGCACGCGGATGCCGCACGCGTGCACGCTGTCGTGGACATTGCCCGCGATCCGGGCGCGGCGCTCCAGGACCAGCACGTTGCGGCCGGCATCGTGCAGCAGGCGGGCGATGGTCGCCCCGGTCAGTCCGGCCCCGACGACGAGATACTCTGGCTGGCTCAGCATCGGTGTGCGCGTGTCTCGTTGCAGGGGCGAAGCCTTGACCGCCGTCGGGCAGCGCCTCGACGTCGTGCGGGAACAGCGGCCCGGCGGGCGGCGGCCGGATGCGTGCGGTCACGACCCGGTCGCTGGGAGCGGCGGGCAACGGCGAGAACCTTAGCGCCGGTGCCGCCGCGCCTCGACCGGAAACGCTTGTGCACCGCAAACAATCCCTTGGCTTTCCCATCTGACGGTGACGTCCCGTTTGATGCTCGCGTTGTTGGTAACGTGCCGGCGCAGGTGAAGGCGCCGGGTGCAACTTGCGGGTGCTGTCGGCCGGCGCACATACTCCCTGCCGCCGTTTTATCGTCTTGCCCTTCCGCAACGCCGCCGAGGTCCGTCTTGCCGTCCCCGAGCCCCCACTATGGCCGCCGCAACGGCGTCCGTCCTGCCGTCCGCGCCGGGTGGGCTGGTGCACGGCGGTGCCGGTCGATTCGCGTCGGCGTCCTGCTCGGCTGGCTGCTCGGCGGAGCCGCGGTCGTCGTGTCGGCGGCGGATGCGGACCCGCCGCTGCTGTCGGCGGAGGGTGCCGGGGTGCCGCCGGCGGAGCTCGGCGCGCGCCTGGGGCGGCTCGCCAAGCAGGCGTTTTCGGACCTGGAGCGGCGCTGGGACGGCTATCTGGTCTCGCAGCTGGATCAGGCCGACTTCGACCGCCTGCTGGCGGAGCGCGTCGGCCCCCTGCGGGTGTCCGGCGTCGATGCCGCGACGCGCGACGAGGTCGAGGGTTTCGCCGCGGCGCTAACCCTGGTGGGCCGCAACCGGCTCGGCGACGGGCGCCTGTCGCTGGACGAGCTGTGGCTCGTGCAGTTTCTGCCGGATATCGCGCCGGTCATGGCCGGCTCGGCCCTCGTCGTGATTGGCCGCGGCAGGGCCGGTCGGCGCGTGCTGGTGGGGCGCAACCTGGACTGGGGCAACGATGCCCGGCTGCGGGACCTTCAGGCCATCACCCGTTGGCGGCGCCATGACCGGACGCTGGTGAGCCCCGGCTTTGCGGGCTTTCTCGGCGTATTGAGCGGCTTCAACGACCGGGGCCTCTATGCCGCGCTGCTGTCGGCGCCGAGCCCCGCCGGCAGCCGCACCGAGGTCAGCAGCTCGCGCGCCATCGCCTTCGCGCTGCGGCGCGCGCTCGCGCGCTGCGCAACCGCGGACTGTGCCGCCCGCCTGCTGCGTGCAGAGCGCTACACCGGCAGCCACGGCGTACTGCTGGCGGACGCCGGGGACGCCGTGGTGCTGGAGTTGCCCGCGGGGCGGCCGGGGCTGCTGCGCCGTGCCGACAGTGCGACGCGGCCGGAGATGCCGTGGGCGCGGAACGCCGGGCAACGGCCGGCGGCGATCGCGGCGGTGAACTGCCTGGTGTCTGCGGGCAATGCTGTCGGTTGCGGTACGCTGGCGGACCGCTATCGCTGGCAGCGTTTCCGCCAGCTCGCCCAAGGCGGCGGGCTATCGCCGGCGCCGGGCGCCACGACGCCGGGCGACGACGAGCCGCGCCTCTCGGACTTGCGCCAGATCCTGCTCGATCGTGCGCAGGGGGCCTACGCCATCTTCAACGACGCGACCGCGCAGTCGATGCTCTTTGATCCGGCCAGCGGCGACCTGCTGCTCTACGCCGCCGCGGACAGCGCACGGACCGCCGAGCCGGTGATGCGGCGCTATGCGGGCCTGGCGCGGCCGAGCGCCGCCAAAACCGCGGTGACAGACAGGCTCGACTGGCTCCTGCTCTCGCTTTCACTGGCGCTCGCCGTCGCGGCGGTGGTCTGGGGCTGGCGCCGGCGCGGGGTTGGCGGCTGACGGCGCCACGCAGGGAGGAGTCGGCATGCGCCAGGTGCAGATCCACATCGCCGGCGGCGCCGCGGCACTCGCGCGGCTCGCCGCCGCTGACGAGCTGCTCGATTCCGAGGAGCAGGCGCGGGCGGCCCGCTTTCGCTTTGATGCGGATCGCTGCGTTGTCGCAGCGGCGCTGCCGGCCCCGGAGGGCGCCCGCTTCGAGGTCTTTGTCCATGACGGTGGCTCGCGGTGGCCGAGCGCCGCACCGGTCGCCGTACCGGCCGCCACCCCGGCCTTGGCGCTGGCGGCGCGCACCGATGGCGTCGAGCTCGCGCCGTTTCAGGTTCTCGGCGACGCCACGGCGCCGCACTGAGCGGGGCGGCCGCGTGACAAGCGGCCGCGACAGGGTTTCTTCACATCCTCTCAGGCGGCCGCAGCGGCGGACTCTGCGTCGGGGGCGGCTTGCTCTTCCTTGTGCAGCAGCCGGTTGATGCCCCAGTAGGCGCCGGCGCCGAGTGCGGCGCCGGCGACCAGGGACAGTCCGACCGGATGCGCCAGCACCAACGCCTTCGCGGCGGTGCCGACGGCGGCGAGCGAGCCGGACGAAGCCGGGGAGAGGGCTTGAGTAGCCATAGTGTGTGTCCTCGTACCGTTGAACGAGCAGCCTTGAAAGGGCCGGCCTTGCGATGGCACATCGCTCAGCGCGGGCACACCCGCTTCTGCCGGCGGCTCGCGGGGCAGGCGCGTGCCCGCGTAGCGTGCACAGTCCTGGGCTCGCGGCGCAAGCGTTGCGCGGCGCCTGTGGCGCCGGTCTTGCGATGCGCAACAAATTGTTTGGGTAACGCGAGCCCGTGCCCGCGGCTCGGCGGATCATGGGCTCCTTGCGTCCCCTTGTCCGAAGGAGCCTTCGATGTCCGCCATTGGACCGACTTCCGCCCCGTCGTTGCGCGTCATTGCCATCGGGGCCGTCACCGGCGCAGTCGCCAGCACCGGTGCGTTGGCGCTTTTCGCGCTGCTGAGCGGCAAGGCACTCGCGGCGGCCGCCATCGCCAAGCCGGCTGCCGGCTTGCCCGCGGCCGCCGGCGTGAGCCGGACCTCGGTCGTCAAGGGATTGCTGGATCTCGTCCTGCCGGGCTCGGTCGGTGCCGCGAGCGGTGGTGCCCTAGGTGCCGGCCTGGCGCGCCGGCAGGTGCGCCAAGCCCTCGCTCCGCTGCGCAAGGAGGTCGGCGACCTCGCCCGGCAAGTGCTGCGCGCCGTCGATGAGCCCGGCACCGGCGGCCCGGCGCCCGAAGGCGGCGCACCGCGCCCCGATTCGCCCCCCGATTCGCCCTCTGGTTCGCCCCCCAATCCGCCGCCCGGCAGCGGGCCGGATGCCGCCGCGGCCAGGGAGCTTGAGCGCATTCACGGGATCGGACCACGCTATGCCGCCCTCTTGGCTGCCGGCGGGGTGCGCGGCCTGGCGGACCTGGCCCGCGCGGACCCGGCGCAGCTCAAGCAGCTGCTGGGTGTCTCCGCGGCGGCGCCGATGGCCGCGCCGGCGCGCTGGATCACGGAGGCGCGCAAGCTCGCTGCAACCACCGAGTTCCCCGGGGCTGCCCCGACAAGCGCTTGACCGATCCCGATCGGTAAGCCAGCGGCCTCTCAGCCGGCCGGGCAGCGCCGGTTGTGTCGCTGCCGGGTCGTGGCGCGGGCTCGCAAAGCCTGCCGCGGGGCTTCGGGCTGCGGCGCGCGAGCGGATGTCCCTCAGTGCTCGCCCTTGTCGCCCTTGTCGCCCGGGTCGCTCGGGTCCCGTTGGCCCTCCTGAAGCGCGGCGGGCATGGCGCCCTGCGTCCGGGCGGCGGGGCGCGACGGCGGTGCAGCGCCGGTGTTCTGGTCGAGAAAGATCGGCAGCGCCACGTTGCCGCCGGCACCAATGATCACCGTCTTGCGATTCTCCGACTCGGCCAGATCCCGCGTGGCGCGGATGCCCTGGTAGTCCAGCAACGCGTCGCTCAGGGTCTCGTTCACGATGCGTTGGTAGTCGCTGATGCCGCCGGCCTCGACGCGCTTGCGCTCGGCCTCCCGGTCGGCCGTCTGCTTGCGGTAGGCGTAGGACTGCATGAGCTGCTGCTGAGTCAGTTTGTCCTCGATGGCGGTGCGGATGGACTCGGGCAGCTCGATGCGGCGGATGATGATGTCCTCCACCGCGACGAAGTTGCGGCCGATCTCGTCCATGGCCGCGAGCATGGCCCGGGTCAGCAGGCCGCCCGCGTTGGTGTAGATGGCCTCGGCGGTGGCGGTGCCGAGCTCCTTGCGCAGCACGGATTCGGTCTGCGGCACCACGACGCGGGTCAGGTACTCGGGGCCGACGCGCTCGTGCAGCATGCCGAGCAGGTCGTACTCGGGCTCGTAGCGGATGGCGAGATCCAGCTTAAGAGTCAGGCCCTCGCTGGAGAGCACCTCGAGCGTGTGCAGCGCCACCTGCTTGCGCACCTCGTACAGCGTCATTCGGTCCAGCGGGCTGATGATATGCAGCCCCTCGCCGTAGACCGTGTCCACCTCGGTGCCGGTGAAGCGGTTCCAGAGCACGCCCGCTTCGCCCGCCGGCACGCGGATGAAGATCCGGTCGGCGAACAGGATCACCAGCAGCAACAGGATCTGCAGCGTTACGGACAGAAACGGCAGCCGCGGCCTGAGCCAGCGGCGCAGGCGCCGGCGCCAAGCCGGTGGGCCGGGCTCGGTCGCCGGGGGCTCGGCGTCCCGGGGCTCAGTGTCCTGGTGCATCGGTGCGGGCGCGTTGACACGGGGCGCCGTGGGTGGGCGCCGACGGGGCTGAAGGCATGGCGTGCACGAGCCTGGAAGAACTGCGCCGAGCGGCGACTAACCACGGGTGGCGGGTGCGAAATGGAAATCGGGATCGCAATCGATTTTCGGTCCCGCGGCGTCTGCGGCCGGTGGCGGCAGAGATTTGGCGCAAGCCTACTGGCATTGCCCAGTGTGAAGGCGTGTCCCGCCGTTGTGCACGGCAAAGCGGACGTTGCGATTGCGAAAGCGGCGCCGCGACGCGGCCGGCGAAGGTGCTCACAGCTGCGACCGCAGCCAACGCTGCAATGTCGGCGCCTCGCCGGCGCCCGCGAGGCGGCGCACCGCCGCGACGAAGTCTTCACAGTCTGGGTCGCCGGATGCGAGGTCCGTGCACCAGTCCTCCAGCTCGGCCCAGGCGGCACTCTCCACCAGCTCTAGGCCGACCTCGATCTCCAGTCGCGCCGGTGCGTGTATCGCTGCCAGCGACGCCGTGGTGCCGAGTCCAGCCATGTTGGGTGCGGTGTCGGTTGCGGGGTCGGGGGCGGCTGCCCCGCGCTGCCATTGCAGCCCCAGGCAGCGCCCGATGGATGCCAGCAGCTCATCGGTGGCGGTTGGCTTCGGCAGGAAGTCCTCGAAGCCGAGCGCCTGCGCCTCCGCCGGGTCTTCCAGCAGCGTTGCCGAGAACGCGATCATCGGCGGTGCCGGCTCACCGAGGCGCTCGCGCAGCGCGTGCGCCGCGGCGTAACCGCAGTAATCCGGCATCACCATGTCCATCAGCACCAGGTCCGGCCGTGCCTGCAGCGCCGCCTTCACGGCGGCATCGGCGCCGTCGGCGCAGTCCACCTGGAACCCGACGCGGGTGAGCTGGTGCTGCAACAGCAACAGCAGGGACGCCTCGTCGTCCACCACCAGCACGCGGCGGCTTGGGCCGTCGTAGCCGGTGATGGCAGTGTCCGCGTTGCCGGCCATGGCGCCGGCAGCCGGCTCGGCGATGGCCACCGGGAGGTCGACCGTGATGCGGCAACCTTGGCCCGTATCGCTGTCGATGTCCAAGTGGCCGCCCAGGATCTCCGCCAGCTCGCGGCTGATGGCGAGCCCCAGCCCGGTGCCGGACTCGCCGGGGCGCAACTGCTCGAAGGGCTGAAACAGGCGTGTCTGCTCCGCGGCGGGGATACCAGGGCCGGTGTCGTGGATCTCAAAGCGCAGGTGCAGGTGCTGCGGCAGGCCCGTGTCGAGCGCCGTGTGCACATCCAGGCCGCTGCCGTTGATGGCGGGCCTGCGCATGGCACGCGCGGGCTGCTGCGGCAGCGGCAGCGCCGTGGCCCGCAGTGACACCCGTCCGCGCTCGGTGTGCCTGACGGCGTTGCCGAGCAGGTTGGTCAGCACCTGACGCAGCCGGCGCTCATCGGTGAGCACGCGTTGGGGCAGCGTCGGTTCCACGCGGGCCTCGTACGCCAGACCCTTCGCGCGCGCCGCCAGCATCGTGTTGTCGCTCACGTCGTCCAGCAGCCGGTGGATGTCGGTGGGCACGGCCGCCGGCGCGAGACGGCCGGCATCGATGGCGGCGAGGTCAAGCAGGTCGTCGATCAATTGCAGCAGGTGGCGACCGTTGCGCTCGATCAGCGCACAGTGGTGTTGGACCTCCGGGGGCAGCTCCCGGCTCTTGCGCGCGAGCTCCGCGAAGCCGAGCATGGCGTGCAGCGGCGTGCGCAGTTCGTGGCTCATGTGCGCGAGGAACAGCCCCTTGGCGCGGTTGGCGCGCTCGGCCTCGGCGCTGGCGATGCGCAGTTCCGTTTCGCGCCGGGCCAGGGCCTCCAGCGTCTCGCGGCTGGCACGTACGATGGCGCCCACCTCGTCGTCGCGGGCCGGCGGGAACCGGGGTCGGCCACCGCCGCGCGCCTGCTGCATGGCGCGGCGCAACTGCACGATGGGCTGCAACAGCGCCCGGTTGAGGTAGAGGTAGGTGGTGACCGTGATGACCAGCAGCAGCCCGGGGATCAGCGCCAGCAGCGCCACGCGGGAGCGCAATTGCGTGCGCATAGTGGCGCCGTCCTGCTCGATGCCGCGGAACACCTGCTTGAACAGGTCTTCCAGGTCGGTGAGCAGCAGGTCGGCCTCTGGATAGACCGCCGTCTTTGCCAGGGCCAAACGGCCGGCCCCCGGCGCACCCGCCAGGGTCGCGAACAGCTGCCCGAATCGTGCAGCTATGGGGTCGATTCGCGCCGTCGGCACGGCGTGGCTGGTGGACAGGCGCCGCAGTGCCGCCTGGATTCGGGTGCGCGTGGCATCGAGCTGCGCCGACGAGCGGTTGGCATTGGGCGCGTCGGCACCGGCGCCGGCGCCGGTATCGGGCGATCTCACCAGCTCGATGAGTCGTTCGGTGTCCCGCAGCAGCAGCATGGCGTCCGCCAGCGCGGGAAGCTGCTCGTCGGACAGCGCGCCGATGCCGTCGCCGACGCTGCGAAAGCCGAGCCCTACCAGGAGCAGTGCGTCCAGGGTCAGGATGAAGGCGGCGAGCAGCGCGACGGCAACCTTGGCGATGATGCCGAAGGCGCCGCCACGCTCGACGCCCGCGGCGTGGGCGCTGGCGGAAATGGCGTTGGCGGGGCGCGCCGACACGCCGGCGGCGGTCCCGGGCGCGCTCGGGTTCTGTGCGCCTACCTCTCTGCCGCAGCCCGTCAATGCGGTGGTGTCGCCTGCAGCCGCTTGCGCAGCGCAGTGGGCGTCAGGCCGTAGCGGCCCTTGATGGCGCGGGTCAGATCGCTGGTGCCGCGGTAGCCGACCTCCAGTGCGATGGTCTTGACGGGCAACTGCGTCTCCGCAAGCAGCTCGCGCGCACGACGCAGACGCGACTCACGCACGAAACCGTAGGCGGTGGTCCCGAACAGGGTGCGAAAGCCCTTCGACAGGCGCGGCTGGTTGGTGCCGACGAGGCGTGCCAGCTCGGTCAGTGTCGGCGGATTGTCGAGCCGCTCGCGCAGGATCTGGCGCGCGCGCAGCAACAACGTCACCTCCGGTCGCAGCGCCCGATCGCCGCGCGCCGCGGGTACGACCTCGTCGAGCGGGCCGAAGCGTTGCTCGTAGGTGCGCAGACGCATCGACAGCGCCTGCCGCAGACGCATCTGGTGCAGTTGCGCCGTGACGCGCGCGCGCAGTTCCGCCTCGGCGACCGGCTTGACCAGGTAATCGGCTGCGCCCAGCTCGAAGCCGCGCACCTTATGCTCCACGTCCTGACGACCGGTCACCATCAGCACCGGAATCGTTCGCGTGGCGCGCGATTGCTTGAGGCGTCGGAGGACCTCGAAGCCATCCAGCTCGGGTAGTGACACGTCCAGCAGGATCAGGTCCGGGTGGTGGGCGTGCGCCGCGGCCAGCGCGTCGGCGCCGCGTTGCGCCGTGCTGACGACGAAGTCGTAATCCCGGAGGTAAGCGATGAGGAGCGCGAGCCCGTCCAGCTCATCGTCCACCAACAGGAGGTGTGCCGGCGCGTCGATGTCCGCGTCGGCCGCCGCGTCCCCGAGATAGGCCGGCTCCGACTCCGCGCCGGCGCCGTCGGCGAGGACTGCGGAGACAGGCACCCCGGCGGCGTGCGGCGCTGCGGCAGGGGCAATGGCGTCAGTCATGGTACGTAGGTCTCACGTGTTGCTTGGCGTCCGCGTTCAGCTTCGATCCCCGCCGGCCGGCGGACAGCGACGAGGACGTCGCCGCGTGGCACGCCTCCCGGTGCTACGGCTTAAAGAGCGTCACCGCGGGCAGAGTCCGACCACGTCGAGGCTGTCGCTG